>JAUXCW010000043.1 GCA_030618705.1 Gammaproteobacteria bacterium
GACGGCCTGGAAGGGGAAGCCCTGGCCAAGGCCGTCGCCGCATTGGCAATCGAATTCCCCAGTACCGGAGAGGATCCGGCGGCCGCTCTCGACGTGCAACGACCCCGGGTATTGCCCACTACCTATGTGTTCGACCCAGAGGGCAAGCTGGTCCACACCCTGCTCGGGCCGCAAACCTATGGTGCGCTGGCGGCCCTGATCGAGGAACCACAGCAACCATGAGCAAGGCCTGCGTCCACGGCTATGTCTCCGGCCGGGTGCAAGGCGTCTGGTTTCGCGGTTTCGTGCGGGAACAAGCGCAGCGATTTCAGCTGCACGGCTGGGCAAAGAACCTGCCCGACGGGCGGGTGGAAGTGTTTTTGTGCGGCGAGCGAGACCAATTAGACCAGGCCGTCGAGCAGCTCCACACGGGGCCACCCCTCTCCCGGGTAGACCGGGTCGAAATCCGCATTGGTGATTACGACAGCTCGGAGCGTGGCTTTCGCGTGCTTTAGCTATAGCCTTATCCCGTCATTCAGTCACCCCCCCATCAGCATGAAAAACCTCGCTGCCCAGGCAGAGCCGGACCGGCAAAGCGGAAAACGCAGTAAGTCACTGTCTCTCTGGATTGCCCTGTTATCTGGTGCCTGCGACAAAATGCCACGCGTCGATATATCGCTCCGCTCCGGTCATCGCTGTGTTATCAGGCACCCATGCCGTCCAACAAGTCGGGTTGTAGTGGTCTATTAGAACAGGGTATAGATGAAAGGGGCCACCGCGGAACCCTGCCCTAGCACCAGTAGCCCGCCCAACAGTACCATTATTAGAATGATGGGAGCGAGCCAGAATTTTTTCCGGGCAGCCATAAACCCGCCTAAATCTTTTAGTAAATCCCACATTAGTAGGGCTTCTCCATGTGATCCTTGTCGACCTCGTTGCAAGTTACCCGATAGGTGTCTACCTTGCCATCCGCTTTGCGATGCAGGGGGTCAGAACCGAATAACTTCATTAGCAGGCCAACGGGAAAGATGACGAAAAAGAATAACAAAAATAGAATAATGCGAGTGTTGATCCAGCCTGCAATATCACCGAACTTCATCCATACCAGATACAGCGGTTTGAGGCTTGCAGACCAGATCAGTGCGAGCAAGATCACCGCAGTACCCAGGTACCATGGCCATGGTTTTTGCCAGAGCGAACCCGCCAGGTATGGAATCAATAACCCAAACAAAATAATGACCAGTCCACCGAAGATCAGGCCGAACTTGTGTAGTTCCTGTCTGGAGACCAGATTTCGATCCTGATTAGTCAAGTTCGAACTCCTCTTGCCATTGCTTGTCGTCCTGCCAATGGGGTTGATCCGTTTTCGCCAGGAGGACGTTTTCCAGCACCAGGTAATCCATCTCTGTACGCATGAAGCATCGGTACGCATCTTCCGGAGTGCCGACGATGGGCTCTCCCCGCACGTTGAAGGAAGTATTCACTAACACCGGGCAAGCGGTCTGGCGCTCAAAGTCGTCCAGCAATTGGTAAAATCTCGGATTGGTTTCCTCATGAACTGTCTGGATTCGAGCCGAATAATCTATGTGGGTAACGGCGGGAATTTGCGAGCGGGGAATATTCAGCTTCTCGATGCCGAATAGTGCGCTCTGCTCATCAGTCATGGTGATACGTTTATCACTGGCAACATTGGCTACCATCAGCATATAAGGGCTTGGCCGGTCATGCTCGAACCACTCTGCCACCCTGTCCGCCTTTACCGCGGGCGCAAAAGGCCTGAACGATTCCCGATACTTGATCTTGAGGTTCATGGTGGACTGCATCTTTGTCGAACGAGGGTCGCCAATGATAGAGCGGCCCCCCAGTGCACGAGGCCCGAATTCCATACGCCCCTGGAACCAGCCCACGATGCTCTCGGATGCGAGAATATCCGCGACTCTCGGAGCGAGTTCCTCTTCATTCAACTCCTGGTATACCGCATTGATCGAATCCAGGTACTGGCGAATCTGCCCGTCGGTATAGCGTGGGCCGAGGTAGCTACCGAACATGGCATCGCCTGAGCCGATGCTACGCGGTTTTTCCAGGTACTCATACCATATGGCCAGCGCAGAACCCACCGCGCCGCCGGCATCGCCGGAGGCGGGTTGAATCCATATATCCTTGAAGGGCCCTTCGCGCAGCAGGCGACCGTTGGACACGCAATTCAGGGCTACTCCTCCTGCCAGGCATAGATAGTCCACTCCAAGCTCCCGATGGATCGTCCGTGCAAGTTTGAGGACGATCTCCTCAGTGACCACTTGTATCGAGCGAGCCAGGTCCATTTCTCGCTGGGTAATCTCCGACTCGGCTCCCCGAGGCGGGCCACCAAAGAGCTTGTCGAAATGGTGATTGGTCATGGTAAGACCGGTAGCGAAATTGAAATATTTCATGTTCAGACGAAATGTGCCGTCGTCTTTCAGGTCCAGCAGGTTTTCAAATATTGTATCCACATAGCAGGGTTCGCCATAGGGAGCGAGTCCCATCAACTTATATTCGCCGGAATTTACCTTGAATCCTGTGTAGTATGTGAAAGCCGAATACAGCAAGCCCAGGGAGTGGGGGAAATCGATTTCCCAGCACGGCGTCAAATGATTGTCTTCACCCAGCCATACGGATGACGTCGCCCACTCCCCGACGCCGTCGAGACAAAGTACGCCGGCCTTCTGGAACGGGCTGGGAAAAAACGCGGATGCCGCGTGTGACTGGTGATGCTGGGTAAACATAAGCGGGGGCAGGGACTTTTCCGGCATGTCACCCAGTGCAGACAATTCCCGTTTCAGGGTTTTTTTCAAATAAAGCTTTTCCTTCAGCCAGATGGGAATTGCGGTAAGAAAGGACTTGAATCCACGAGGCGTGTACGCAAGATAGGTTTCAAGCAAGCGCTCGAACTTGACCAGAGGCTTGTCGTAAAACACGATGTAATCCACTTGCTCAAGCGTTATCCCCTCCTCTGTCAGACAGTATTCGACGGCATTCTGTGGAAAGGCTGCGTCGTGTTTTTTGCGGGTGAAACGTTCTTCCTGGGCGGCGGCGACAATCGTGCCGTCGATGACCAGGGCGGCCGCGCTGTCATGATAATAAGCAGATATTCCAAGTATGGATGTCTTCACTGAATACTCTTACCTGAATTGGTAACTTCAGAGACTATGTTCGCTCTGAAAACAATACTGCCATGAATTGTTGATGCCACGGAATTCCTACACATTACTCTGCCTTCGGTGTCCATACATTATTCATTCGCGGCAATAGAGAGCGAACAGTCAATTAGTCTTATAGCGCGCGCACCCATCAGGAAATTCCACAGAGAATCTGATAAAAGTCCCACAGTTAACTATCGGTTAATGCTATCCATAAGCCAGCTTGCTTACACAATCCCGAAAACGTCCATCAAGCGACAGTCCTTACCGAACGAGAGTTTGATGGTGTGATCCCGCCCTATTGTTGACACATCAAGGCCAAAACACCTTTACACTCAAGGGCGAAGGTCGTCGCTACCCGCTAATATCCCCTGGTAAAACGCCGAGGCGCTATCTATGGCCTGCAAAAGTACAGATAAATTGTCGAGCAAAAGCTCATCGGAGACCGCATCGCTCAAGCGCGTCAGCTTTCGCCGGGCGCTAAAATTCTCCAGTGTCGGATCGGTTATCGTATCCCGTAATTGCTGCAGCCGCTCCAGGTACAGCCTTGCCACATCACGTTTTCGCTGAATGGCCGTTGGACTCTCGCTGCCGGTTCGAACGTAGATCGGCGCCGTATGGGCCTCGCTGGGTCGAACACCGGGTTGCCTGGAATCCGACTGGGTCGCTTCACCATCCAGGAGATTCGCTCCCGATAACCAGGCCGCTATCGGTAGGTTTGGCGTTTCATCAACTTTCGCACCCCTGGCACGCAACACATACCAGGCATTGTCGCCGGCGGGCAGGGTAAGCTGTGCCCGAATTTCACCGATTTTACTGTTCCAGTCGAGATCGACGCGATCCCAACTAGCGATGATTTCCCCGTTGCGAATCAGCAACAACCGGTCGACATCGTCCCGGGTGCTATCGAACCGCACCCCGGCCTCGATCCGCAATCGCTCATGGCTGCTTGTCGTCACGGTATCGCCAATATCCTGGCCGTCGATGGTAAATGAAAGTATCGGTCCGTTGGTAACGAAGGTTCGGCCCGAATCCAATCCCGCCAACCAGTTCAAGCGGTTTAGCTCTCCCTCGACCCGCGTGTAAAAGCGGGAGCGGCCCGGGATCGATGGCAGACAGGGAAAGTCGGATCCGGCCGTGGGAGCAGCTGGCATGCCCAGATCGAGCATTGCGTACAATGCATCATAATTGGCGTAATCAAGCTGCAAGGACTCTATGAAAGATATCATCCCGGTGGGTGCATCGATGCTGATACCGTTCCAGGCTGGCCATATGGCCCAGTGGGCATATCCAATCAGGCCGCGAGCCGCTTTCGCCTGAACCCAGCTACGATTGTAATCGAGATAAGCGCCGCGCTCATCGTTGGCGCGATCAGCACCGAGCACAATGGCGTGACCCAGTATATGGGTGCGGGGGTGCTCCTGCCCGGACAACAACAGGACATTGTCTTCCCGGTAGGCGCCAGCATCGCCAAACGCCATTTGCTCGCTAATATCGAAAAGCCGCTCCGAGCCCATCTGCAGGATATTGGCAACATGCAGATTTTCCGCCGCCATCATCGCGGCAATGTGTTTATTGTCAGTCGCAGTCATCCGGGGAAGATGAATATGGTCATCCGAGCTGTACCAACCACGGCCAGGCATATTAACCCATCGTTCCAGCTGCACCTCGTACGTGCTGAGCTCGCCATCGCCGACCAAAACCTGCATTTCATGGGGACGGTACTCAAGCCCCTTGTATACGCGAATGCGGTAGGTCCCCGGCCGCAATTCCATTCTCAGGCCTTTACTATCGAGGTAAAACTGTCGCGTACCCGTCATCAGGTTATCGAGTGCGTCTCTACTGCTCTCCTGCGGCCTTTCGTCGGTCGAGCATGAGTTGGCGATAGGCACGGCCTGAGGCGGTATATGGGGTTTGTCATCCCCGCCTAATAATTCGACCCGCACTGCCGTGGGCAAACCGTGCTCGTCCATCACGGTCAACATCAACTCGCCTTTGGAATCCTCGGCGCAACCAGGCAGACATAAAACAAGGGCAATCAATAGAGCCCTTTTGGTGAGAAACCTGCTATTTCGCATTCAGTGCACAGCGTATTCGGGACAAAAAAGGTAAAGGGAAGCCAGAATCACTACCGCCCTGCATACTGAAACAAGAGAAGGTAATTCCCGCCTGGCGGAACCAACGAATATGAAAGTATGTGCCATTCAGATAAACAGTTCCCGACCGATGCTACCATAGTCTAGCTGCCCCTCCGAGCCTGCGCCAGATTAACCTGGACGCAAACCACCAATGGCCCCCGCGACCAACCGGCGCGGAAACAGCATTAACGCAGGGCATTCAAATTCCGGTCGTATCCGCCTTGCCTGCCAGCCTGGTCCGGACCAGATAATTGTAAATATCCTCGGCCATCATCGCATTGCCTTCCGGGGTGGGGTGCAGGGGGTCGAGGAAGAGCGGCTGCTGGTGAAGATTGGTCAAATCGAGTCTGTGATCGACAACTCCCGCATCATATCTTTTGGCAATTTCCCGCACCTCCCCGGTATATTTCCTCGCCGTTTCAAGAAAAAAATCTTTGGTATACCTTATATGAAAATCGTTCATCCCACTTTCCGGCATGTGATCACCGTCGAAGGGCGGCTCGATAAGAACAACTTCAATACCGTGTTGCTGACACAGTTCGACCATTTCCTCGATATTTTTTCCATATTGAACCAGGGCCGGGTGATTCGGAATATTTACCCGCTCATCGCCACTGCCGAAACCCATGATCATACCGCGAATAAAGCGCGAGTGAGCCGCCAGGAATGTCATCCATTGCGGGGGCTTTTGAAAAATCAGGATGTCCGGATGCCAGTTACTCACTGTCGAGTACCAGATATCATTCCACAGTATATTGATAAGAACTATATCCGGCCTGATTTGCTGTTTTTCGATGATTTCCTTGAGATACGCCAGCACCTGGCTCGATGTGTACGACGGAATGCCGCCATTGATGACATAAGCGGACGACCCGTCGATATCGAAGCGCGCCATTAGATAGGCAGGCCATGTCTCCTCGTCCCTGACCGCCCAGCCGAAGGTCGTCGATTCACCCATTGCGAGTATCTTCAGTCTATTGTCCAAGTCGGCGGGGAAATTCTCTCCCCTGAAACCATCCTTGTTGATGGAATAGAAGTCGTTGGAAAAATTCGGCTTTAAAGCAAAACCCCTTGCCGGATTGAGCTCAACGAAGGGGCGCCCCCTCACCCTCAATTCCGGGTCACTGAAGAGGGCCTGTGTTTCGGCCTCGGGGGCGACAAGCCTGCTAATACCCTCCACGGATAAAATCAGAACGACAAGGATCAACAGATTAATAGCAAAAATTTTGAAGAGCTTCTTTTTATTCATGAATAGCCGCTACTCGCTAACCCGATTCGTTTTGCTGCTGGCAAGCCAGACACAGGGGGGTTTCCGGCTTCGCCGCCAATCGACCGCAACCGATGGGCTCATCACATTGTTGGCAGTAGCCGTAGTCCCCGGAGTCCACGCGGGATAGTGCAACAAGGACCGCGCGCAAGCGCTCCGAGCTGTGCTTCTGCCGCGCGCTGTCCATTTCCTGCTGTGCAATGGCATCGATGCGCGACACCCTGCCCACCGCTTGCTGATCCAGGGTAACCGGCCGCGTTGATGGCGCGATCAAGGCGAGCTGGTTTTCCAGTTCGTCACGCAAACTGCGAAGCTCTGTGGCCAGCTCGCGCAGCTGAGCTTCCGTCAGCGGTGCGTTATCAGGCATCCATACCGTCCAGCAAGTCGAATTGATCCATCGACTCGATAAGTTCTCGCACAAAAGGCACCGTCACCCGCCGCTTTTGTTCGAGTGACTGCACATCCAGTTCATCCAGCAGGCGCATCAACTGGCGCAGGTCACGACCGTAGTGCCGCAGAACAAAGTTGGTGACCTCTTGCGGGATATGCATGCCGCGGCGACGACCACGCCAGCTAAAGATGCGCGCCTTGTCTTCATCTCCCGGTTGTGACAAACGCAATACCAGGCCCTGTTGCAGCCGCGAAACCAGGTCGGGCAGTGCAAACAAACCCTCGGCAAGTTGCCCGGCGGAAACCAGCACCACACCCCCGAGTAGCATTTTGCGATTCAAAAAGTGAAACAGTGCCTCCTCCCAGTTGCCCGCCCCCGCGACGCTATCGATATCGTCCAGGCACACCAGCGCCTGGTGCTCCAACGCGGCAAAGACCTCGTCCGGTTCATAGTCGGACAATTCGGCCATCGGCAGGTAGACCGAGTCGGGAAATTGGTGGCAAACCGCCTGCAGCAAATGACTGCGACCGCAGCCGCTCAAGCCGCAAAGATAGGCCAGGTGATAGTCGCCGCCCGGGTTCAGTTGCTCCAGGGATTTCACTACCAGGGTATTTTCCCCGCTCGGGTAAAAATTGCCGAAGGTGGCGTCGTCGCGCAATGAAATGGACAGGGGAAGCTGCTGCATCGAGGCTCAGCGCTGTGCCGCCAACCGATAAAATAACTGCGGCCGGGGTGGCTCCTCCGCCGGAGGAGGCTCGGGTGTCAGGGCGAGAGTCGGATCGAGCGCCGAGTCGGTTGTCGTCTCGATTGTCGGCTCATTTGTCGACTCAATGGTCGGCTCGAGTGCTGGATCCGGCACCGGGTCCGTCGGCCCGGGCTTCTGCTGCGGCGCAGTGACTGGCGCCGCCTCTTCCTGCAGAATTCGCTTCATTCGAATCGCCTGCTGCAACTTGTCGACATCGCCCTGGATATCCAGGCTGAAGGCAACCCGGTCACCCTCGACGCTGGCGACATCGACCGACGATACCATGGCCAACTCTCGCAACATGAGGATAACGTCGGCATAATCGGAGAATTGTGCAATCCCCGCCACTTGCAAGAGCAGGGGCGCACCATCACCACCAACGGCGGCAAAGGCATAGGTGGCGGAGAGAACCTCGGCCACGGCATCGATCCCCAGGGCCACACACTCTTCATGGGAATCCGTGCCGAACTTCCATTCGTAGCGGCGCCCCTCGAAGGGCATGGACCACTCCGCCACACAGCTGTCCCCCACCAGGCGCAACTCACCCGCGAGGATCAAATCCGCATTCATGGATTCCGCCTGTGCCTGGCAGTCGATGGCGCCACCGGCCGAGGGCAATCGCAGGGGCAAGCCCCGCCGATGGGCCTGGGCATCGAGAAGTAGGTTCCAATCCTGTAATTCCTCACTGGCGTCGGGGCCTGCTGCGGTGAGCACACGACGGCGGGAACCGTCGCTGGCGTCGATACAGGCGAGGATCGACGGCCGGTTACTGGACCACAGCGGCTGACCGGCCTGTTTGAGCAGTTCGGTCACCGGCTTGCGCTGGAATTCCATGACGATCTGGTAGGCATACTTCGAATCCGGCTCGTTGCGCTGGTAACTGAATTGCTCCAGATAGGCGTCCGCCCGCGACAGGGCTGCGCGAATATCGCCGTTATGCAGGACATCTTCAGTCCCCGAGAGGCGCACCAACAAGGTGGCCAGGGCCTCGCCGGCAGCGAGACGACGGTCCTTTTGGCCCTGGCTGGCCACGCCGACCTCCTCGCGAAACATATTGCGCACATCCGCTGCCGACGCCGCCCCGACGAGGCCGCCGAGCAACCCTATGGCGGCAAACACCCTGATGATCCGGGCTATGGAAGCTGCTTTGACTTTCAAATAAGTATCCCCGCGCCGAGCGCTGCTTATTACCTGGACGCCTATTCTAGCAAGCGCCGACATATTCAGACAGACACGGGCAGCGATTTATGGTTTGCGACTGCCGCAACTGCTAGAATGCCAGCCCTTTCAGAGGCTGACCAGGCACCATGAACGACCAGCACAAGGATAGCAGTCTTAGTTACAAGGACGCCGGTGTCGATATCGATGCCGGCAACCGCCTCGTGGAGCGTATCAAGCACGTGGCCAAACGCACCTCACGACCAGAGGTCATGGGCGGGTTGGGCGGCTTCGGAGCACTTTGCGCCATCCCCGGCGGCTATCGCGAGCCCCTGCTGGTGTCGGCTACCGACGGCGTCGGCACCAAACTGCGACTGGCCATCGAGCTGGGCAAACACGACAGCGTCGGTATCGACCTGGTGGCGATGTGTGTCAACGACCTGGTGGTATGCGGGGCCGAGCCGCTTTTTTTCCTCGACTACTACGCCACCGGCCGGCTCGACGTGGATACCGCGGCCAGCGTCATCGAGGGCATCGGACGAGGCTGCGAACTCGCCGGCTGCGCGCTGATCGGCGGTGAAACCGCGGAAATGCCGGGCATGTACAGCGGCGGCGACTACGACCTCGCCGGCTTCAGCGTCGGCGTGGTGGAAAAATCCGCGGTTATCGACGGCAGTTCTGTGCAAGCCGGTGATCTCTTGCTGGGCCTCGCCTCCAGCGGCCCTCACTCCAACGGCTACTCACTTATCCGCAAAATCATCCAGCTGCGCGGGGCCAACCTGGCGCAATCCATCGATGGCCAGAGCCTGGCCGATATCCTGATGGCACCCACCCGCATCTACGTCAAGTCGCTGCTCGCGCTGCAACAGTCGGTCGAGGTCAAGGCGCTGGCCCATATCACCGGCGGCGGCTTGCAGGAAAACGTGCCCCGGGTACTGCCCGACACCTGCAGCGCCGTTATCGATACCAGCAGCTGGCAGCGTCCCGCCGTGTTCGACTGGCTGGCCGAGCAGGGCAATGTCGCCGCCGATGAAATGCACCGCACCTTCAATTGCGGGATCGGCATGATCCTGTGTGTGGCCCCGGACCAGGTGCAAACAGCAAGTAAGCTGTTGACCGATGCCGGAGAAACGGTGTTCGAGATTGGCGAGGTTGTGGCCCGACAGGCCGACCAGGAATCCGTCCTGCTCACCGGACTTTGATGTGTATTATCCGCTGTATAAACAAAACCCATCGTTTCAAGGGGATGGTCTGAATATAGCTGGGTTGGATATTGGGGCTCCCAGAACAGGACTCGCCGTAAACCCATCCATGGGGGCTCGGGTTCGGCGTCCATGCCTCACACGGTCCTGCTCTGGAAGCCCCAATATCCCCGAAAAATTCGCTCACTTCGGAAACCTACCCTCATAGCATGTCCAACCCCAATGACACCGACTGCCGTGTCGTCGTATTGATCTCCGGCAACGGCTCCAACCTGCAGGCATTGATCGACAATGCCGAGAGTTACCAGGTTGTGGCGACCATCAGCAACAAGGCCGATGTGTACGGCCTCGACAGGGCGCGCGAGGCCGGCATCGACACCGTCGTTATCGATCACCGTCAATATCCGAGCCGGGAGGCTTTCGACCAGGTGCTGGCGGACACTATCGACGGGTATCTACCCGATCTGGTGGTACTGGCGGGGTTTATGCGCATACTCAGCGATGGTTTTGTGCAGCGTTTCAAGGGTCGGCTGATCAATATCCACCCCTCGCTACTCCCCAAATACCCCGGCCTCGACACCCATCAGCGGGCGCTGGACGCCGGCGACAGCGAGGCGGGTTGCAGCGTCCATTTCGTTACCGAAGAACTGGATGGCGGGCCCTGCATCGCGCGTGCGAGTGTAGTCATCGAGGCGCAGGATGACGCCGACGCACTGGCGGCGCGGACACTGGTGCAGGAGCACCGACTCTATCCGCTGGTGGCCAACTGGTTTGGAGAGGGTCGCCTCGCATTGAGTGCAAAGGGCGCCAGCTTCGATGGTCGGCCATTACCGGCTACCGGTCATCCGCTGGATAGTGAACAAGCGGATTAAGCGCGGGGCAGGGTAACGCCGCGCTGGCCCTGGTATTTGCCGCCGCGGTCCTTGTAGCTGACGGCGCACACTTCATCGGATTCGAAAAACAGCATTTGCGCGACGCCTTCATGGGCGTAGATTTTGGCAGGAAGGTTGGTGGTGTTGGAAAACTCCAGGGTCACGTGGCCCTCCCACTCCGGCTCCAGCGGTGTGACATTGACGATAATGCCGCAACGGGCGTAGGTCGATTTCCCCAAGCAAATGGTCAGCACATTGCGCGGAATGCGAAAATATTCAACCGTGCGCGCCAGAGCAAAAGAGTTAGGAGGAATAACACAATAATCCCCGGTGACATCGACAAAGCTTCTTTCGTCAAAGTTTTTCGGGTCGACCACGGTGGGGTGAATATTGGTGAATACCTTGAATTCGCCGGAGCAGCGCACGTCGTAGCCGTAACTGGAGGTGCCGTAGGAGATGATTTTGCCGTTCTCCGTGTGACGCACCTGGCCGCCCTCGAAGGGCTCGATCATGCCCTGTTCCGCAGCCATGCGGCGTATCCAGTTATCTGACTTGATGCTCATCGCTTGCGGCTTCCCCGGCTGAAAAAGGCGCCATCATACCGGCTCGGGTGGGGCAAAGCCAAGCTCGCTATCGAAAAACAAACGGCCATTAAAAAGCCCCGCAGTGCGGGGCTTGGGTTTCAATCATCCACGGTCTCGATCAGCGGGGCGGCCGCGGGTGCCTCCAGCGAGCGGCGCCAGAGAGAAGCACCGACCTGGCGGGCGATATCCCGGTATATCGCGCTGATTTCACCATCGGGGTCCACGGCAACCGTGGGTGTCCCGCTATCGGTCTGCTGGCGGATAGACAGGTGCAGGGGCAAGGCGCCCAGCAGTGCCACACCATACTCCGCTGCCAGCCGCTCACCGCCGCCCTCGCCGAAGATATACTCCCGGTGGCCGCATTTGCTGCAGTTATACCAGGCCATGTTCTCCACCACGCCCAGTGTCGGCACATCGACCTTGTGGAACATCTCGATCCCCTTGACCGCATCGAGCAGGGCAATGTCCTGGGGCGTGGTGATGATCACCGCGCCGCTTACCGGTACGCGCTGCGACAGGGTGAGCTGGATATCACCGGTCCCCGGCGGCATATCCACCAGCAGGTAGTCGAGGTCCTGCCACAGAGTCTGGCCGATCATCTGTTGTAAGGCGCCCCCGGCCATGGGTCCACGCCATACCATTGGCGTTTTCTCGGTGGTCAAATAGGCCATGGACATGGTTTGCAGGCCGTGTGCCTCGATCGGCAGCAGGTATTTGTCGCCGTGCTGGCCGGGACGCTGTCCGTCATCGACACCCAGCATAACTTGCAGGCTCGGGCCGTAGATATCCCCATCGAGCAAGCCGACACGGGCGCCTTCCGCGGCCAGCGCCAGGGCCAGATTGACTGCGCAGGTCGATTTGCCGACCCCGCCCTTACCCGAGGCGATGGCGATAATATTGCTCACCCCGGCGATGGATTCCAGGGCGTGACCGGCGCAGTTATCCGGTATCGACCACTTCACATCGACCTCAACCCGTGCCAGACCCGCCTCACCGCGCAGGGCCTGCTCAACCTCTGCCGCCAGCTTGTCGGCAATCCCGGCGGCGGGAAAACCCAGTACCAGTTGTACCCGGGTGGTATCACCCTCCTGCACCAGTGAAGCCACACACCCCGCCGCTACCAGGCCAAGCCCGAGACAGGGTGTCGGAATCCGGTCGAGGACTTGCTCGATTTGTTGTCGCCATGCTTCTGTCATGCTTGTGTTTTAACTCCCGGTCAGCGCCATTCGGGGGCAGACTATGCCTAAAACCAAGTATTTAAGTCAAGTATTATGTTATGCTTTTCAGCTCGAGCGCAGGTCACCATCGACTGTAAAAACACCGGTCAAAACGCTATAGTAGCGCCCTTTTCCCGCGCCTCGCCGCGATGTTTCAGCGCCCCTGTACGGAGTTTCTGTGAGCACACCGTCAACAAGACAAATCCTGGTCACCAGCGCACTGCCCTATGCCAACGGCTCCTTGCACCTGGGCCACTTGCTGGAAGCCATCCAGACCGATATCTGGGTGCGCTTCCAGAATGTCAGGGGCAATCACTGCCTCTACGTCTGCGCCGATGATGCCCACGGCACGGCCATTATGCTCAAGGCCGAACAGCTGGGCATTAGCCCCGAGCAGCTGATTGACCAGGTGCGCGCCGAGCACCTGCGGGACTACGGCGATTTCCTCGTGCATTTCGATAATTTCCACTCGACCCACTCCGAGGAAAACCGCTATTTCAGCGAGTTGATCTACCGACGACTGCGCGAAAACGGCCATATCGCCAGCCGGGACATCCAACAACTGTTTGATCCCGAGAAGCAACTCTTCCTCGCCGATCGCTATATCATCGGTACCTGCCCACGATGCAAATCCGAGGACCAGTACGGCGATAATTGCGAGGTCTGCGGCGCCACCTACAGCCCGGCGGAACTGATCAAGCCCCGCTCCGCACTCTCCGGCGCGACACCGGTGGAGAAAACCTCGACCCACTACTTCTTTACCCTGCCGGCGTTCAAGAACCTGCTCGAACAGTGGGTTCACGGTGGCCAACTTCAATCCCAGGTCAGCAACAAACTCAATGAGTGGCTGGAAGTCGGCTTGCAGGAGTGGGATATCTCCCGCGATGCGCCATACTTCGGCTTCGAGATTCCCGACGCCCCGGGCAAGTATTTTTATGTCTGGCTGGACGCCCCCATCGGTTATATGGCCAGCTTCCAGAATTACTGTGAGCGCGAGGGCGTGGACTTCGAGCGTTACTGGGCCAGGGATTCCAGCGCCGAGTTGTACCATTTTATCGGCAAGGACATCATCAACTTTCACGGCCTGTTCTGGCCGGCAATGCTTGACTCGGCGGGCTTTCGCAAGCCCTCCTCGATTTTCGTGCACGGGTTTCTCACCGTCAACGGCACCAAGATGTCGAAGTCCAGGGGCACGTTTATCACCGCACGCACCTACCTGGATCACACCCGCCCGGAATACCTGCGCTACTACTTCGCCGCCAAACTGGGTAACAACGTCGACGATATCGATCTCAACCTGGAGGACTTCGCCCAGCGAGTGAATTCCGACCTGGTCGGCAAAGTGATCAACATCGCCAGCCGCAGCGCGAAGTTTATTACCAAAGGCAACGACGGCATGCTGTCGACGAGCATCGCCAACACTGAACTGTGGCAACAGGCCGTGACTGCCGGCGAGCTTATCGCCGGTCACTACGAGCAGCGGGAATTTTCCAGGGCGATGCGTGAGATTATCGCGCTGGCTGACGCCACCAATGAGTACTTCGACAGCCAGCAACCCTGGGCTCTTGCCAAACAACCCGGTCGCGAACAGGACGTCATCGACGTTTGCTCCCTGTGCATCAACCTGTTCAAGGCCATTATGAGCTATCTACAACCGGTGTTGCCGGAAACCGCGGCCAGCGCCGCCGCCTTCCTCAACGCGCCGCTGGACTGGTCGCCAACTGTGCAGCCATTGCTAAACCACCGCATCGAAAAATTCAAACCCATGATGTCGCGGCTGGATACTGACACCCTGGACAAGATGGTTGAGAGCCAGCGCCTGGCGCTGGAGGTCGAGGCCTCCGGACACCCCAAAGCATCACCGGGGGAGCCACTGGCGGATGAAATCGAATTCGAGGATTTTGCGCGGCTGGACCTGCGCGTGGCGCAGATCATCGCCGCCGAGGATGTCGAAGGCGCCGACAAGCTACTGAGGCTGACCCTGGACCTGGGCGGCGAGACACGCCAGGTACTCGCCGGCATCAAATCGGCCTACCGGGCAGATGAACTGGTGGGCAGGATGACTATCATGATCGCCAACCTGAAACCGCGAAAAATGCGTTTCGGCATCTCCGAGGGCATGGTGCTTGCGGCGGGCCCCGGCGGCAAGGATATCTGGCTGCTGAGCCCCGATGCGGGCGCCGTGGCGGGAATGCGGGTAAAATAATCCGGAACATAACGGGTGCGGGGGTTAAGAGAATTTAACCGTTAAAACGCGGCGCCGGCCTTCATGCTAACGGTCATTAGTCTATAATGGCCGGCGCCTTGGTAAGCGTATCGGACAGGGAGAAGGTTTAGCACCATGATTGCGGACTACAGCCTGCTACTGATCGGAGCCATTCTGGTCAACAATTTTGTGCTGGTACAGTTTCTCGGACTGTGCCCGTTTATGGGCGTCTCCAACAAACTGGAGACCGCCATGGGCATGTCGGCGGCCACCACCTTTGTGCTCACCCTGGCATCGATATCCAGTTACCTGGTGTTCGCCTATATCCTCGAGCCGCTGGGCCTCGGCTACCTGCGCACCATCGCCTTTATCCTGGTGATCGCCGTGGTGGTACAGTTCACCGAGATGCTGGTACGCAAAACCAGCCCCCTGCTCTACAAAGTGCTGGGTGTCTACCTGCCGCTGATTACCACCAACTGCGCGGTGCTCGGCGTGGCCCTGTTAAACATCAACAAGCATCACAACTTTATCGAATCCGCCCTCTACGGTTTTGGCGCGGCGCTGGGTTTCTCCCTGGTGCTGGTTTTGTTTTCCGCCATGCGCGAGCGGCTGGCGATAGCCGACGTGCCGGAGCCGTTCAAGGGCGCGCCCATCGGCATGATAACCGCCGGCCTGATGTCGCTGGCCTTTATGGGTTTCGCCGGGCTGGTATAGAGGGATGATCGAATTGATTGCCGCACATCCCATCCTTGCCGCGTTGCTGGCCCTGGTCTCCCTGTCGCTGGTATTCGGCGCAGTCCTCGGTTTCGCCTCGGTTCGCTTCGCCACCGATGGCGACTCCATCGCCGAGCAGATCAATGCCATCATGCCGCAAACCCAGTGTGGCCA
>JAUXCW010000152.1 GCA_030618705.1 Gammaproteobacteria bacterium
TCCAGACAAACCCTGAGGCTCCCACGTCCATGTGGGAGACCCGGCGCCCGAGCCTACATGGCGGGATTTCGTTCCAGACGAATCCCAAGCTCGTACCTCCCTGTACGAGACGTATTCACGGCGAGTCCTGGGCTGGGAGCCCCGGTTCCTTGCCCAACTACAATTGGTGGGTGCCTTGTTTTATCGACTTTTCTCTAAAGTAAGCTCCATTCATCTCTGTCCCGGCTTCAGCGTAAACCCCATGCGGTGCGGCGCGGGGTCGCTTGTCGGCGTGAGGTCGGATTAATGCTGACGGATGCAGAGAAAGCCAGGATTCAGCAGGCCTATCGGGATTGGCTCGCGGCGAAGGGTTTAAAGCCAAGGCATGGCCAGCGTCATATGATCGCCGAGGTGGCGCGGGTGCTGGCCAATGCTCGCCACGGTGGTGCGGGGCGCGGCGCGATAATCGGCGCCATTGAGGCGGGCACCGGAACCGGCAAGACGGTGGCCTATTTATTGCCGGCGATGGTGCTGGCCAAGGCGCTCGACAAGCACCTGGTGGTGGCGACAGCAACGGTTTCCTTGCAGCAGCAATTGATCGACAAGGACCTGCCCGACATGCGGGATCACGCGGGGCTGGATTTCGAGTTTGCGCTGGTGAAGGGGCGAGGGCGCTATATCTGCCATGCCAAGCTGGTCGCCTACAGTGAGGACTTTGCCGAACCTTCCCTCAGCCTGAACCTGTATCCCGATGAGCAGGCTCCCCTGCTCAGTGCCGACGCCCGGGTACTCTACGATACCATGCTCGACGCCCTGGGCAGTGGCGCCTGGGATGGCGATCGGGACAGCTGGGAAAGTACTATCGAGGCGCGATTGTGGTCCCCGCTGACCTCTGATCATATGCAGTGCACCGGTCGCCGGTGTGCTTATGTCAAGCAATGTGCCTATTTTACCGCCCGTGAGCGAATGGAGGGGGTGGATTGCGTGGTGGCCAACCACGACCTGGTGCTGTCGGACCTCAGTCTGGGAGGGGGTGTCATATTGCCGCCGCCGGAGGATACCCTGTATATCTTTGATGAAGCCCACCAGCTCGCCGACAAGGCACAGCAGCATTTTGGCCATCGCCTGCGCCTCGGTGCCACGCTGCGCTGGCTGGAGCAAATCGAGAAGGGCCTGCCGTCATTGGCGAGGCTGGTGGCGGAGGATGACCTGTGTGTCAGTACCCTCGAGCGCCTCACGCCATTGCTTGCCCAGTTGCAGGAGCACCTGCGCGATACCGGGGATGTATGTCGCGCCCTGGTCGAGCAGCGCGAGGCCGCCGACGGGGATGCCGAGCTGCGCTTTGCCCTGGGTGAATTGCCGGGGCACCTGGCGGAGCAGGCCAGGGCCCTCGGGTTTTGCAGTACCCGCTTGGGTCAGTTGTTGTTGACCCTGGCCGGGCGACTCGATGATGCCATGAAGGGGGAGGTGTCGGCGATAGCCGCCGATGACGCCGAGCAGTGGTATGGGGCGATGGGGCAAATGCAATCCAGGATGCGAGACATCAGCGGTCTCGCCGATGCCTATGGCGCGGCCCAGGATGACCCGGAGTTGCCCTATGCGCGCTGGTTGAGCCGCCGTGACTATGCGTCGGTATCGGAGTTGGAAATGGCGGCGTTGCCGATTATTCCCCGGCGTCTGTTACAGGATATGCTCTGGAATCGATGCGCGGCGTCGATACTCACCTCCGCCAGCATTACCGCACTGGGGCGTTTCGATCGCCTTATCGAACAAACCGGTATCCCCGGCGATAGCCGTTGCCTGCAATTGCCCAGCCCCTTCAACCACTATGAGGCCGCTGTTCTACGCGTGCCGCAGCAGGCGCTCGATCCGACGGATCGGGAGCGCTATACCGACATGTTGATCGAAATCATGGCGGACCTGGTCGAGCCGGGCAAGGGCACCCTGGTCTTGTTTACCGCCAGGCGGCAGATGCAAGCGGTTTACGACGGTATCGACGACTCGTTGCGACAACAGGTATTGAACCAGGACGCCCTCGGCAAGCAGGAAATTATTCGTCGCCATTGCGCCGCGGTGGACAGGGGCGAGAGCAGCATTATTTTTGGCCTGGCGAGTTTTGCCGAGGGTATCGACTTGCCCGGCGACTACTGTAGTCACGTCGTCATCACGAGGTTACCCTTTGCCGTACCGGACGATCCGGTCGAGGCCACCCTGGCGGAGTGGGTGCGCTCCCGGGGCGGCCAGCCGTTCCGCGATATTGCATTGCCCGATGCGGCGCGACGCCTTATGCAGGCCACCGGCAGGTTGCTGCGCACCGAGCAGGATCGTGGGGTGATTACGGTATTGGATCGGCGCCTGGTCAGTCGCCAGTACGGCAGGGCGTTAATAAAGTCGCTGCCCAATTATCGCCTTGAAGTAGACTAGATCGGGTGTCGCGTCGGCGGTGAAAGATGCTTGCTCCAGAGCAGAGCTGATAAGGGCAGGTGTTCAATAGTGTAATGTGCAATGAACCGGCGCACGGTCCTGGTATGGAACCCCGGTCCCTTTGTCAGCATTGCTTGATAAACTGTCAATGCGGTCAACCGTCCTTGACGGCCAATACCATGCGGACCAGGTGCGCCAGGGAGTGGGTGCTCATCTTCTCCATGACCCGGGAGCGGTGGATTTCGACGGTGCGCTGGCTGATGCCGAGATCGATGGCGATGACCTTGTTGGCATTGCCCTCGATCATCATGTCCATGACCTCTGTCTCCCGTGGAGTCAGGGTCTCGATGCGTTTGATGATTCCGCGCTTTTCCACCAGGTCTGTGCGCTGCTGTTGATCCAGTGCCATCGCCTGGTTGATCTTGTCGAGTAAATCCTGTTCGCGGTAGGGTTTTTGGATAAAGTCGACGGCCCCGTGCTGCATGGCCTCTACGGCCATCGGTACATCACCGTGACCGGTGACGAAGATAATAGGCAGGATAGAGTTGAGGTCGTTGAGCTTTTTCTGAAGTTCCATGCCGTTCATGCCGGGCATGCGAATATCGAGTACGATACAGCCGGCCATGTCATTGTCGTAGGCCTCGAGAAAATCCATGGCCGAGGCATAGCCGGCGGATGGCTGGTCGACGGACTCCAGCAGCAGGCCGAGGGACTCCCGCACGGCTTCATCGTCATCAACTATATATACATTAGGAATTTGTTCGGCCATGTTCCGTCTCTGGCGGTAGTTAATCTGTTATAGGGGCATACTATACCGTAATTTCGACCAATGTCATCAGCGAGTGGCTACACTACAGTAGCATTCGTCGTGATAGTATATCGAACTGTTGGGATGGGAGTGTCAGCATCAAGGCCTCAGTATGGCTGTAAAATCGGGATATATGCGCTTTCGGCACCAGATTTTGCTGCTGCTGCTTTCTATCATACTGATCATGATGGTGGCGGCGGTGCTGGTCGCGGTTCCCGCTGCATTTACCGCCCAGCAGCGCATCACCTTTGATCGGCTCAATTCCGTCAGCAACCTGAAAACCCTGTGGGTGATGCGTGAGTTCAATGAACTCAAGCGCGGCCTGGTGGCCCTGGCGGACAATGTCTCGGTAGTGGATGAAGTCCGTTTTATCACCAAGCTGTTGCCGCGACCCGGTGGCGATCAGTCCCTGGTCAATCGTATTCGGGAGCTCGACCAGAGAGCGGAGCAGGCGGTGGGTAACCGACTGAGCCTCTACTGGCAAGCCTATCGTCGCCTGTATGCCAACTTCAGGTATATCGAAAACAGTTTTCCCGGCAGCGAAGTGCTGTTACTGCGCCCCGGTGACGGCCTGATCATCTTCAACCTGCTCGGAGGTGAGTATTTCATGGGGCGGCTGACCGCCGATCGATACTCACAGAGGCCGCTTTACCGGTGTTTTCAACGCTCCCTGGAATCCCCTGACGAAGTGGTGTTCGAGGATTTCAATGCCGGCAGCGATGCGGCCACTCAGCGCGCCTGTGCGGCCAAGGCGGTTATGGTCGACGAGGAAGTGATCGCCGTGCTGATACAGGAGTTTTCCGGCGACCTCATCAATAATATTATGTCCCTGCGTCCGGGGCTGGGCGAGACCGGAGAAACCTATATGGTCGGTCCCGACAAGCTGATGCGGACGGAGTCGCGTTTTGGCGGCAACGCCAGCATACTCAAGCAATTTGTCGATAGTCGCGCCGTGCGGGAGGGCTTGTCCGGCTTTGCCGGCAGCAGTATCACCACCAATTACCGTGGCGCGCAGGTGTTTTCGGTTTGGCAGCCCATCGAGCTCGATGCGATTCACTGGTCGCTTATCTCCGAAATAGAGGAAGATGAATCCTACCGCGGGCTGCGCACCACCATATCCCAATTGCTGTTGGTGTGGTGGGTTGGTTTTCTGTTGCTGGTAGTCATTGCCTACGCTTTTGCGCGGCGCACCGAAAAACCCCTGTTGGCACTGGTGCGCAATGCGCGGCGATTGGCGGAGGGCAACTTTTCCGGCAGCATTCGCGAGGGCGCCGGCTCACGGGAAATTCGCGACCTGGTGCGATCCTTCAATAATATGGGCGCCCAGATACGGGAGCGTACCGGGGCCCTGGAAGCTGCGCGCAACCGGGCCGAGCAGGCATCCTGGCAAGCGGACCAGGCCAGCCGCGCAAAAAGCGATTTTCTTTCCAGGATGAGTCACGAGTTGCGAACCCCGCTCAACGGTGTGCTGGGTTACGCCCAGATCCTCAAGCGCGACCGGAATATCAGCGAAAACCAGCGCGACACCCTGGATGCGATAGAGAACTGCGGCCAGCATTTACTGGAATTGATCAATGACGTGCTCGATATCGCCCGTATCGAGAGCGGCAAGCTGGATCTCAATATTCGTCCCGCCAATATGCAACAGCTGGTGCAACGGGTGGTCGACGTGGTCAAGCCCAGGGCGCTGGAGAAGGGTCTGGAGTTCGAGGTCGATACCAGTGACCTGCCCTACGCAATCTATACGGACGCCATGCGCTTGCGGCAGATTCTTATCAACCTGCTGGGCAATGCCATCAAGTTTACCGACGAGGGATATGTTCGCCTACGGGTCGAAAATGATGTCGACACCAGCTTTCTCACGATATATGTCGAAGACAGTGGTGCGGGTATTCCCGAGCACCGGCTCGATGAAATATTTGGTCCCTTCGCCCAGACCATATCAGGCAAGAGAGCGGGTGGCGCCGGTCTTGGACTCGCCATATCCAAGCAGCTGGCCATCGCCCTGGGAGGGGAGTTGAAGGCTGCCAGCAAGCCTGGCGAAGGCAGTGTATTCTCGATCAACCTGCCCTATACCCTTGCCGATGACCAGGTTTCTGCGCCGACAGTGCCTGCTACCGATGTGCCGCGCTTGCCGGGGAATGTTCATTTCAATGTGCTGGTGGCGGATGATAATGCGACTAACAGGGATATCATGGTGCAGTTGATGAGAGACGCCGGGTTCGTGACCTTCCAGGCGGACGATGGCGAAGAGGTGCTGGAGATCGTCCATAGCCAGGCCCTGGATCTCATCTTGATGGATATTCGCATGCCGGTGATAGACGGCCTGACCGCGGCGCGTACAATCCGTGAAAATTCAGATTATGATCATATTAAAATTATCGCCGTATCAGCGACAGTATTGCCAGAAATGCAGGACGAAATCAGCCGTTGTGGCTGCGATGCGTTTCTTGGCAAGCCGGTGGACGCTCGCATATTGTTTGCCGAAATCGAAAAACAACTGGGGGTAGAGATGACCGGCGGCACTGACGGTGGTGCCGAGGATCACGATGAAATGACCGTAGTCGCCGGTTTTTCTGCCGGGGACGACGATCCCAGCCGGCAGCAGGTGTTGGCAACACTGGAGCAAATCGGTCACTCCGCGAGCCAGGGCGACATTGCACAAGTGCGTATCTCCCTCACCCGGCTGGAGGAGCTACTGGGTGTCGACAACGCCCTGCGGCTTCAGTTGCAACGTATGAGCGAGCACTTTGAGATGGAAGCGATACAGCGGCTGGTGCATAAAACCCTGGAGTTTACCGTCGAAGCCACCGGGGAGGACCGGGTTTGAATCAATCCGAGGATACCGTATTACTGGTAGACGACAATCCGACCAACCTCGAGGTGCTCTACCAGACCCTGGATGGGCAGGGCTATCGATTGCTGGCTGCCAGGGGCGGGGAAGCGGCGCTGAAGATCATCGGGGAAACCAGGCCTACCCTGATTCTACTGGATATCATGATGCCGGGCATGGACGGTTTCCAGGTGTGTGAGCGGCTCAAGGAAGACCCGGCGACCCGGGATATCGCCGTGATCTTTCTATCGGCCCTGGGTGACACCGAAACCAAGGTAAAGGGCTTCGAGCTCGGCGCGGTAGACTATATCTCCAAGCCGTTTCAGGCGGCGGAAATCGTCGCCAGGGTGGCGACCCACGTCAAGATAAGGCGTCTTGAGAGCCAGCTATCCCACCGCAACATCGAACTCGAGCAGGAAATAACCCGAATCCTCGCCACCATGCGCGAGGGGGTATTCGGTCTCGACATGGATGCGAGTATCACCTATGCAAACCGGGCAGCAGCCGGGCTAACCGGCTGGACAGAGCAGGAGTTGGTGGGACAGGCCGCCTTCGAGAAGCTTCTGTACACCGATGGCGAGGGCGCGTCGCGGCCGCTGCAAGACTCGCCCTATCAACAGGTTTTTCGCGAGGGAAAAAGCATTGAGCTGGAGTGTGAGCGAATCTGGCGTCAGGATCAGTCAAGCTTTTACGCCTCGTTAAACTGTACCCCGGTCCTGGAGCACGGGGTGGTGAGTGGCGCGGTCATTGTGTTCCGCGATATTACCCAGCGTCTTGAAGCGCAAAAGGAATTGCTGGAGACTCGAATGGAGTTGCAAAAGCAGCGCCAGCGGCTGGCTCATATCGAGCGCCTCAGCACCATGGGTGAGATGGCGGCCGGGTTTGCCCACGAGGTCAACCAACCCCTCACGGCAATTGCCAACTATGCCAGTGTCAGTCGTCGGCTGGCGGAAAAGGAGGATATCGACCGGCAGAAGCTTGGAGCTTCCCTTGAAAAAATGCAGGCTCAGGCGCTTCGCGCCAGTGAAGTCATTCAGCGACTGCGCAATTTTGTCCGCAAGCCGAAGACCGGCAAGGTAGTGCGAGACCCCAATGAGGTTGTCGAGGAGGTGATCAAGCTGGCCGAGGTCGACAGTCGTCACAACCATGTGCCGATACATTTTACCCCGGGCCTTGAAGACATCAGTATCTGCATCGATGATGTGCAAATTCAGCAGGTGTTGCTCAACCTGGTGCGCAATGCCATGGAGGCAATGGCGGATACTCCGCATCGAGAAGAGGGTATTTCTGTGAGTACAAGTTCACCATCGCCCGGGCTGGTGCGATTTAGCGTGGTGGACCGGGGGGCGGGGCTGGCGGAAGATGCCGAGGACCGATTATTCCACCCTTTCTATACCACCAAGGACGACGGTATGGGTATCGGTCTTTCTGTCTGTGCGTCCATAATGCAGGATCATGGGGGTGAGATTGGTTTTGCCAGAAATGAAAAAGGCGGCACGACCTTTTATATAGATCTTGCCGCCCTTGGATCCCCTGGATCTCTTGGATAAATAAAGGATTTAACCGGTAGCAGGCACGGACTCGCGCTCCTGCTTGATCTTGAGAAAGATTTCTTCCCGGTGCACACTAATGTCTCTCGGTGCCTCGATGCCAAGCCTTACCTGACCACCACTCACACCCAGTACTGTGAGCCTGATGTTTTCTGCGATAACCAGACTTTCACCCATCCGACGTGATAACACTAACATATGATACTCTCCTGTATCTTCCTCGAAACGTACAGTGCCATTCTAGCGATGCGCGGGACGGGTAACTATCGGGTGATATGCCTAGGCTCCTTGTGTGAACGGCCTAGGTTGTTCTACTTAGCGGTTTGCGAGACGCGGAAGCTTGTCAGCTC
>JAUXCW010000319.1 GCA_030618705.1 Gammaproteobacteria bacterium
CTATGCTGGACAAAGTCGTCATCGCCAATCGCGGCGAAATCGCACTGCGAATTCTGCGCGCATGCAAGGAACTGGGCATCAAAACCGTGGCGGTCCACTCCACCGCCGATAAAGACCTCATGCATGTCAGGCTGGCCGACGAATCGGTCTGTATCGGGCCGGCCTCCTCCCTGGAAAGCTATCTCAACGCCCCCGCCATCATCAGCGCGGCCGAGGTCACCGATGCCGTCGCTATTCACCCCGGCTACGGCTTCCTCGCCGAAAATGCGGATTTTGCCGAGCAACTGGAAAAGAGCGGCTTCGAATTTATCGGCCCCACCGCCGACGTCATCCGCCTGATGGGAGACAAGGTTTCGGCGATCAAGGCCATGCGCAAGGCCGGCGTACCCACGGTTCCCGGCTCGGACGGCGCCCTCGGCGAGGACAAGGACGAGATCATGGCAATCGCCCGCCGTATCGGCTACCCGATCATCATCAAGGCGGCTTCCGGCGGCGGCGGTCGCGGCATGCGCGTGGTAAAAAGTGAAGCGGCGCTTCTCAATGCAATCTACGTCACCCGTAGCGAGGCGCAGGCCGCCTTCGGCGATGAAACCGTCTACATGGAGAAGTTCCTGGAAAATCCACGCCATGTGGAAATCCAGGTACTGGCGGACGGCAAGGGCAACGCCATCCACCTGGGCGATCGCGATTGCTCGCTGCAACGACGCCACCAGAAAGTACTGGAAGAGGCGCCCGCCCCGGGCATCCCCGACGAGGTGAGGCAACAAGTGGCACAATCCTGCGTCGACGCCTGCCTCGATATCGGCTACCGCGGCGCCGGCACCTTCGAATTCCTCTACCAGGATGACTGTTTCTACTTCATCGAGATGAATACCCGGGTCCAGGTCGAGCACCCGGTCACCGAAATGGTAACCGGTATCGATATCGTCAAATGGCAGCTACGCATCGCCGGCGGTGAGCCCCTGTCCATCGCCCAGCAGGACGTAAAAATCGTCGGTCACTCTCTGGAGTGTCGCATCAATGCCGAGGACCCCAAGACCTTCCTGCCCTGCCCGGGCACGATCAAGCGCTTTCACCCCCCCGGCGGAAACGGCATACGGGTCGATTCCCACGTCTACAGCGGTTATACCGTGCCGCCCTACTACGACTCGCTGATCGGGAAAATCATCAGCTACGGCAACACCCGCGACGAGGCCATGACCCGCATGCGCATCGCCCTGGATGAAATGCTGATAGAGGGCATTCGCACCAACCAATCCCTGCACCAGGAGCTGGTGCGGGACGCCGCTTTCCAGAAGGGCGGCGTCAATATTCACTACCTGGAAAAGAAGCTGGGCCTTTAAGCACCACTAGTGGCCTGGCTGATACTCCATATCGACAGCGACCAGGCCCATTGCGAGGCCATCGAATCGGCCCTGCTCGAAAACGGCGCCGCTTCAGTCACCTTGCAGGACAGCGCCGACCAGGCCCTGTTCGAGCCGGCGCCGGGCGAGACCCCGCTCTGGCAACAGGTCCGTATCAGTGGCCTTTATGATGCCGACAGCGCCATCGAGCGCATCGTCGAATCGCTGCAATCCAGGCCCGAACTCGCCATTGCCCGCCACCAGGTCGAGATCCTCGAGGACAAGGACTGGGTTCGCAGCTGGATGGATAGCTACCAGCCCATGGCCATGGGCCGACGGCTGTGGATATGCCCGAGCTGGCTGCAACCGCCGGATCCCGGAGCCGTCAACCTGGTGCTGGATCCCGGCCTGGCTTTCGGCACCGGCACTCACCCGACCACGGCCATGTGCCTGCGTTGGCTCGACCGCCAGGATCCGGGCGGCAACAGCGTGATCGACTACGGCTGCGGCTCGGGCATTCTCGCCATCGCCGCACTGCTGCTGGGGGCCGCCAGCGCCGTCGCCACCGATATCGATCCCCAGGCGATTGCCGCCAGCCAGGCCAATGCCGAGCGCAACCGGGTCAACGATCAACGACTGACCCTGTGCTACCCCGCGGATATGGCGGCCACCGGGCCGGTGGATATCCTGCTCGCCAATATCCTCGCCGGCCCCTTGAGCGATCTGGCCCCGCAAATCTCACCCCTGGTTCGGCCCGGCGGCCGTATCGTCCTGTCCGGTATTCTGTCGGCGCAGGCCGCGGCTGTCATGGCCGCCTACCCCCAGTTTGAATTCTCCAACCCGGTCAGTGAAGACGGCTGGGTATTGCTGGAGGGAACCCGGGCATAATGGCACTGTCATCAGAGCAGAGCCGATATAACAAGAATTCAGCCTATTGATTTGGGCAAGGAACCGGGGCTGAGCGGCGTTGATAAACGGATTATATCCACCCGTATCCGGCCCTAATGGCACTGAATTATGCAAAAAGCACCGTCATTCCAGCATTTTTTTGGCTGGAATCCAGGTTTTTAATGCCTGGATCCCGGACAAGAGAACTCCGGGATGACATAAATATGAGCGGCCGCGGTCTCTTTGGGCCTTAAGTCAGCACCATTAGTATATCCGGCCCGAATCATGACATATCCCGGTAACGGACTAGAATTACTCTGGTGGCATGCCAAAACGGCGGCCAAAATGAGCACACGAGCGAAAATTCAGCGGTTCTGCGACCCTAAACCCCTATGTCGAACAATTCAGCCCCCTCTATGCACGACTACGACAACCCGCCTGAAGACAGCCGGGTTACCCTTTGCCCCCAATGCGATACGGCATTCCGGGTCACCGGACAACAACTGCAACTGGCGGCAGGCCAGGTTCGTTGCGGCTCGTGCCTGCACGTATTTCAGGCCGGGCAACACTGGGCCAGCGACGAGGACGTAGCCACACGGACCGGTACAGAGGGAGTCGCCGCGGCGGCGCCGGTGATCAACCAGGAGCCACCGGTACCGGAGGACAAACCGAATCCGCCCGCCCGGACAATGGAATTCAGCGATGCCTTCCTCGAACTGGACGGACAGAACCCGCGGCACGACTCCCTGTCCGAGGTCGCGGCGGCATCGGCGACCGAGTCTGACGACGAGGAGTGGGCCAGGCAAATTCTCGAAGACGAGGAGAGTGAAACCCGGGACCCGAAAAACGAACTGCTCGAGGCCATTATGGGGGCAGCTGCCGGCGCCGATGAACAGCCTGGCTCCGGGGAATACGAAAATACCGGCCCGGCAGCAAGCCACTACGAGCAGAGCGAATTCCAGTCCACCGAGGGCTGGATGGAGGAATTGCTCGGCGGCGAGGAAGCGGAGGCGGAAATTGTTCCCGCCGCGAAACCCGACCCGGCCCCCGGGATGGCGTTCGAGTCCGAGCCGGACCAGGAATATGTACCCGAAATTTTTCGCCAGAAGAAAAAGCTGATCGACGGCATCCAGGCCGATCCGCTGGAGATGCAGCTGGGCAGGCATATCAGTCCCGGGGTGCGCCAGTGGCTCACCCTGCTGGGTATAGTACTGGCGGCCCTGTTGCTGACGGCGCAATATGCCTGGCATAACTCCGAGCGCCTGGCCCGCAACCCGCAATATCGCGCCCTGTTCACACAATTTTGCCAGCTCACCGCCTGCACCATGCCCGCGGCACACGATATCGCCAACATCAAGAACAGCAACCTCGTGGTATTGAAGCACCCGCGCACCGAGGACGCCTTGTTACTCGATACCATCATCACCAACTACGCCGGGTTCGAGCAAGCGTTCCCCCGCATCCAGGTCGAGTTCAGCGACCTGCAGGACCAGGTAGTGGCGAGCCGAATCTTTGCCCCCGGCGAGTACCTGCGCGGCGACCTGGTCGGCGGCACCATGATGCCGGTGCGCCGGCCGATTCACCTGTCGCTGGAACTGGTAGACCCGGGACAGCGAGCCGT
>JAUXCW010000061.1 GCA_030618705.1 Gammaproteobacteria bacterium
TACAGTGATTTGATGTATGCCGAATCCCGGGTGCTCTATCCGCTAAAACGCGTGGGCGAACGGGGTGAGGGCAAGTGGAAGCGGATAAGCTGGGATCAGACTTATGGTGAAATTGCCGACCAAATTATCGATGCCTCGGTTGACCAGGGTACCGAGGCGGTTATTTTTGACCACGGCACTACCACCACCGGCAGAACTGGAGTTTTGACATGCGCTGGCTTTCCCAGCTCCAGCAAAAGCGGGATGCCTTTTTGCGTTACGAGGATCAACGCCTGCATGCCCAACTGGGCACGCTGCAGTATAAGCATCCGTAAGGGAAGGCCGGCTTTTTAAAGCGTTCGACTGCTATTCCGATAATATCCCGAAGGGAATCAGCTCTACCCAGGTGCCGTCCGGGTCGCCCAGGAAGATGGATCGCAGGCTGTTTTCATAATCCCGCGGGCAGAGAGCCACATGGTGTAGCAGCATTCCCTTATCGGCATCATAGGGCAGTATCTTCAAAGTCATTGGCTACTCCTGCATGGATACGGTATTGGACTCCGGCGCCAGGTCGGTACGCTTCACCACGGTTGCTTCTATAGTTGGCACCGGCTCCACCGTCCGCGACCAGCGAAAAACCATGGTGCCTTCACAGTGGCCCAGGGTATCGATTGCATTGGGCCGGTTCCCGGCGCCGTCCATAATCACGATGCGTACCCGGCCATCGCTGTCACGGGCGGCGGTGCTATTGTTGATGCGGGCGCTATTGTCATCGAGACTCAGCGCTTCAAACCAGCAGTTGGTGAGTTGTATCGCCCAGTAAGGGATATCCACCGGCTCGAATTCCAGCAACAGGGCCTCGTCGGGGGCCAGTTTGAAATAGCCAAAGGAAAACTGGTGGCCGATGGGCATGGTGGGCGAATCCTCGCCTCGTGCCTGGGTGATGGTGTGAAAGCGGTTGGCGGCGCCGGCTGCATGCTGGTCAACCAGGGCGCCCCAGAAGCGTGGGCCTTTCTCGACAAAGGCGGCGGTACGCGCCAGCGCAATGCGCATTTCCGCAAGGTCGGGTGGTGGGCGACGGCCCGTTGCGCCCCGCCGTGCAATGTCAAAATGACTACCCCGGGTTTCACTCCAGTCGAAGGCGTATTCGCGCAGGAACAAGTAGGAAGAGTCACTATCCGTGCGCAACCAGTTGCCGGGCTGATGCTCGGGGCTCAACAGGATTTCGAAACAGCCGTCGGCCTCGACCTGCAGTTCGGTTTCAGTGATCGATGAGACCAGCCTGCTCGCATCTTGCAGGCCGATTTTTCCTGCATAAACCGAAAATTCAAACCAGGGTGCCGTGCCCAGCTTGCCCTGAAGCACATAGGTATCCTCGCCGTTGATAAAGGCATGGTGATAGCGACAGTCCGAGGTGGGCCCCTCCGCCATCATGGTGGCGGTATAGGCGGGGGCGATCTGCGGATAGTCCGTATCCGCGTATTCGCAGCTCATTTCGAAGCCCATGCGAATACTGCGCACCAGATGGCGCAGCCCCTCGGCGAGGTTGATGTCGTCCGCCGGCAGGTCACAGCGATTCAGTACCTGGCCGGCCTGCTTCAACTGCTCGCAGAATTGCTCCCAGATTTCCTGTGCATCGTTTTCCGGCTTATCTGGCATGGCGGTTAATCCTGTAAGCCGAACGAGCAATCAACATCAAAGCGATCCAGGTAGAACTGGTAGCGCTGTTTGAGCTTCTCCGGATCCAGCCCGTATTGTTGCAAGGTGTAGCGGTGCGCGCCGAGTTTATCCTTGGGATTGTTGGCAAGAAAATCGGTGATGCGCCGTTCCGCCCCCGCGCTAAACTCGATGCCGAAATGGGCATAGATTCTCGCTATCATGGCGACGGGATCTTTCATGCTCTCGTTGTAGTGCACATCGAAAAAGCGCTGTTCCGGTACCGCGCCCGAATCGCGAAAATCGATGGTTTTCTGCAGCGCTTTAATCCAACTGTCGGCCCAGTGGGTACCTATCGCACTGGAGTCGATCTCGTCGCTGGTCATGCCCAGGCCCAGGGTCATCAGGCTGGTGAGCGAACCGATGACCCGCAAGGGGTCGCGGTGGGTTTGTACGATCCGGACATCGGGATAGACCGCGAAGATTTCTTTCAAACCCCACAGGTGCCCAACGGCCTTTAGCACCCAGCGCTTGCGTGGACAACGCCATTGCAGTTGTTGCAGCAATCTGCGGTGGGTTTCGTAGACAGGCAGCAGGTCCTGTTCCTCCAGCCACAATTCGTAGCTCGGCACATTAAACTGGTAGTTGAATATCTGGGACTTGAAGTCGAAGGCCATCAGGGTGAGGCATTCCTCGGGCATTCTCGCTCCCATGGGATGCATGGCCTTGAACTCCCTTTCGCTGAGGTGCCCTGAGCCCATGACTTGTTCCCACTGCGCGATACGCGGGTCTGTATCCCGGCTCGCTGTTTGCGGCGGTGGCGAAGGCAGGTTGCACTCCCAGGTTGCCAGGGAGCGGCTGTCCGGGTCCTGTGCCATCAGGTGGTGCAGGATTGTCGAGCCGGTACGCGGCGGGCTAACGATAATAATAGGCTTCTCGATTTTTACATCGAGTATATCGGGATGCCGTTTCTGGTCCTCGGTTACCCGCAGGCGATTTTCCAGGTTGCGAAGGATATCGCGATGGGCAAATTCATAGCCGTAATCGTTTAATTTCGCTTCGCCCTCGAGGGTCTCCAGCAATACGCCAAGTCCTTCACGAAAGATGTCATCGCCGAAATCGGCAAGTCCTGTATTTAGCATGGCCTCATTCAGTAAGGCGTTTTCTTCCAATCTGGTGTTTGTACTTGCTGCGCTCATTTGATGTTTCCTGCTAGGTTTTTAATGCGCCGCCGCAGATCGCCAGGGTTTGCCCCGTCATATAACTCGAGGCCTCGGAGGCAAGAAAGATCACTGGCCCCACCAGTTCGATGGGCTGGGCCGTGCGCTTCAACAGTGTATTCTCCGCTGCCTGGTCGAGAAAGCCCGGGACTTTGCTTTCCAGGTCGGTCGTCATATCGGTAATAAAGAGTCCCGGGGCGATCGCATTGACCCGTATCCCCATCGGCGCCCACTCCTCTGCCATTACCCTCGACAGGGAGCGTAGCGCGGTCTTGCTGGCGGAGTAAGCACCCATGTGGCCGGCAGGCTCCAATGCTGCGGTACTTACGATATTGATGATTGAGCCGCCGCCTGATTGCGCCATCCGTTTAGCCACCAGCGTTGCCAACTGCAGGGGGCCTTTAACATTGACTGCCTGGATCTGCTCGTAAAACTCCAGACTCATATCGCCAAGGGGGAGTGCATCCTGTGCTACCCCTGCGTTGTTGACTAACACATCGCAGCGGCCAAACTGCTCACAGGTCTTTTCTACCAGGGCTTCCACATCGCCGGGCTTGCTCATTTCACAAGATACCGCCAGGGACTTGCGGCCCAGGCTCTCAATTTCGGCGACCACGGCATCGCAGCTACTGCTGTTGCGGGCGGTGATGACGATATCCGCCCCTGCTTTGGCCAGGCCAAGGGCGATTGCCTTGCCGATACCCCTGCTGGCACCGGTGACCATGGCGACTTTTCCCGACAGGTCGAATAATTCGTTCATAGCGATTCCTTTTTTTGAGGGGCCTGCCCCCTGCTTACTCGTTCCACATCCACCCGGGTATCGCGATCACTCGGCCCCGGGGTGCCCACCATCAGCCTGGGCTGCAAGTGCAACTGACCGCCGGCAAGCTGTATGGGATTGATAGGGCTTGGCGTCACCGCATGGGGCGATTTATGCTCCTTGAATTGGTACGGCTCCCAGGCGTGATAGACAATGACCTGGCCGGGCCGCACCGCGGCGGACACCTTGGCCTGCACTTCAAAGCTGTCCATGTCGTTGAAAACGCGCACGGTGTCTCCATCCTCGATTGCGCGGGCCGCTGCGTCCCGGTGACCGATAAATACCACCGGCCCGCCCCGCTGCAAGCGCAGCAGATCGACTTGATCGCGCCAGGTCGCGTGGATGGACCAGCGGGTATGCCCCGATGACATGTGCAAGGGGTAGTTGCCGCCAATGGGGGGGCTGTCCTTGTGCACGGGCAGCTCCTCGCCCAGCTCCAGGTAGAATTTGTGGTCGATATAAAACTGCATCCGTCGGGTCAGGGTGGGCCAGGGGTGTTTGTTTTCAGTATGCCAGCTATTGGCGGTGATGGTTTCGTTTTCCACGATATCCGTGGCGTTGCCCAGTCCGGTAAAACCCGAGCCCATATCGGTATAGCGGTGGAAGCCTTTTTCCTCCAGCTCGTCCCAACTTAACTCGCCCACATTGTCGGCCAGGCTGAGGGCCTCGGCCCACAGGTCCTTTTCGTTGGTCTCGGTAAAGCGCTCCTGAAAGGTGAACTCCTGGTAGACATTATCCAGCGCCCGCTCTTTGCCGTGGCGGTCTTTATAGTTTTTTATCCCGCGCTCTTTGGCTCTTTGTTCCAGCGCTTTCATAAAGAGGCAATGGAATTCCCAGTCAGACATGGACTCGCCAAGAGGCTCAACGGCTCTGGTAGTGATTTGTACAAAAGGCGTAATCGGTGTGGTCCAGGGAATAGTATCCTGCTCATAGTAACCCGCCGCAGGTAGTACATAGTCGCTGTGCATGGCGGTAAAGCTCATGCGGGAGTCGAGGGTGACGACCAGGTCCAGCTTTGGCCACAACTCGGTTAAAATCCCCGGATAGCCACGGTTGCGGCGCAGGAAATTACCGCCTACCTGGAAGAAAATACGGGGCACTCCCTGGTATCTGAATTGCCAGCCCTGTTCCAGCGCCTCGTCCATATACTCTGCAAATTCGCGCTTCAGGTGCGGATCCCAGTCCCTGGCGCGGGCCGAGTGCTTGTCCATGCCGGCCTGGTGATACAGCAGCAATACGCTGGAACTGCCCTCGTCGGCGTGCTTTTGACGCATCAGTTCGTGGTTGATGATATCGGGGGTATAACCCTTGAGCTTCATCATCAGTACATCGGGGGCCAATTTCAGCCCCATAGGTAACAGTGAGTATTTCGGTGGCAGTGAGCCGTCGCCCGCGATAAGCCCCTCGTGCCCCGACAACCAGATATTGGGAAAGCCGTTGATGCCACTGCCCTTTTTACCCATTTGGCCGGCCAGGGCGAAGACCAGGAACTGGGCTCGCTCCATCTCCATGCCGTGGTAGAACTTGCCGAAATTTGATTGGGTAATGCAGGTGGCGGCCTTTGCCCCGGCCAGCGCTCTGGCAAACTCGCGCACGGTGTCGGGGTGGGTGCCAGTACTTTTACGGGCTTGCTCCGGCGTATATTGCGCCAGGTGTTGCCGCAACAGGGCGAATACCGGCCTCACTGTCACCTCGCCACTGAGCGTGGTGACATGAAATTCGCCTTCCAGCGCCGGCTCCAGTCCGTCGAGTGCCAGGCTATCCTGCGATGCGCGGACAATAGCCTTTTTGTTGCGGTCGTAAAGGTAAAAAATATCATCAGCACCGCGCCGTTCGAGGTCGGACTCACGAAGGAAATGCCGGGTATCGCTGCGGATGAGTAACGGTAAGTCGGTTTGTTCGGTGACGAATTGCCGGTCGTAGATTCCCTCTTCTATCATGACCTGGGCCATGGCCAGCCCAAGTGCCGCGTCACTGCCGACATTGAGTGGTATCCACTGGTCGGCATGGATGGCCGAGGCGCTGTAGTCCGGCGCAATAGTCACTACCCTGGCGCCGTTGTAGCGGGCCTCGTTGATAAAGTGGGCGTTTGGAATCTGGGTATAGACGGGGTTGCCCCCCCAGATCAGGATCAGGTCGGAGTAGAATAAGTCATCTGCCGAGCTGGAAAAAGCTACCTTGCCGCAAGTGACCGCTGCCCCCGGGTGGTGATCGCCGAACTCGGAGTCGATATCCAGTACCGGGGTGTCCAGTACCACACCGGTTCGCTGCACCCCAATGTTGGAACCGGCGGAGCCCTCGTCCCATATTACCGCCCCGGCGCCGTCTTCGCTGAGCACGTCGATTGTCCGGTCGGCAATTTCCCGTAGCGCCTGCTGCCGGGAAATTCGCTTCCACTTTCCTTCTCCGCGCTTGCCGATGCGCTTGAGCGGGTAGCGCAGACGGCTGGCATCGTACATGCGCGAACTGTAGCAGGCGCCCTTCTGGCAACCGCGTGGGTTGTAATCCGGCACCTCCGCGTTAGTTTGCGGATAGGTTCCCGCCTGTTCCTCGCGCCAGACTATGCCGTCCTTGACATAGATATTCCAGTTGCAGCAACGCTGATACCAGCAATTGACATGGTGGCTACCCTTGGCCACGCGGTCCCAGGTCCACTTTTCACGATAGATATCTTCGAAGCCATGATAGTCGACCGACTGAACCGGGTCGGAAGCGGTGGCACTGCCGGCCTTCAGGCTTAGCTGGCAGAGTGACAGCGCTAACGCACTGCCTGTGCCTTTGATAAAAAGTCGACGGCTAATACGCATGGTCATTGCTTATCCGGTCCTGCAAATTAACGAGGGTTTCAGGGCTTGCAGCTCATACTGCAGAAAACGACTCATCAAGCGAAACAGCTCGGTATAAAACGGCAGTGCGTCTTGCTCTTGCAGCCGGCTGTGAAGTCCGGGCAGCCAGCGCCCGAGCTGCCGTTCGATAAAGTCCTTTTGTCCGCGCTGGTAGTGGCTGGCATCCCCTCCCTGGGTTTCTATACTGCTCTCCTGGAAGGTCATAAAGTGCAAGAACTCCAGTTCGCTGACCAGGTGATCCGGCAGTTCGTTCAATGTGTCGTTCAGCTGTAAGCCGAAGTGTTGGTAAAAGCGCATTACCTCTTCCATGGCGCTGGTGCGGCCACCGCAATGATGGCCGCCATACAGGGAGATGGGTGAGCCGCCTGTGCCGATATCGAACAGGCGGGTGTACTCAACCGCCAGGCTGTCATCACCCTCACCGCTGTCGGCCAGTGCCTGGTGGTCGATACCATGAAGCAGTGACTCATCCAATCGCCCCAGCAGTTGTTGCAGGGTGTCCGCCAGTTCACCTGCCTTTACCGCGGCTACCCAGTCATCGTCGGGGTAGGAAACCGCCATGGCAAAAACCTGGTACAGTTTGCTGCGTATTGCGCTTTTGCTGTCCATGGTTTTTCCTCAAGCCACGATAAGTTCGACTTCGACCCGGGTATCGCGATCGCTAGGATTGATTTCACTAGTCATCTTACTGACCTCCACGCTCATCTTTAGCTGCTGTTTTAGCTAGTTGGGCCGGATCATTGGCAAAATCGGGGAAAATATCCCGGGGCCAGCTGTACACGATCAGGGTATCGAGCAGCTCTGATTTTTCACCGCGCTGCTTTTTTACCATCTCCTGTCTCAGTTTTTCGAGTGCGGCGTCTACCGGCTCGCCGAACAAGCTGCGCAGATACTGCGGCGGGATGCGGGGCTCCTCCTCGAGTAGCTTGCCCTGCTCGTCCAGCCTGGGGGGAGATAGCGGTGGAATATAGAATACATTGGGCTGGGTGCCGTATTCGCTATGCAGCGGCAGCGCCACCTTGTGCTTGTACACCAACTGGTGCACCGGGCCGTCCACGTCATCGAGATAACCTACAAAGCGCATCCGCCCGGGGCACTGGCGGGCGCAGGCCGGTGCAACGCCCTTTTCCACTCGTGGAAAACAGAAAATACACTTCTGGCTGTTATCCTTTAAGGGGTTGAAATAGATACGTTTGTAGGGGCAGGCTGCCATGCAGAAGCGGTAGCCCTTACAGCGCTTCTCATTGATAAGAACGATGCCATCCTTTTTACGCTTGGTGATCGCCCCACGGGGGCATGCCTCCACACAAGCGGGGCGGCTGCAATGGTTGCAGATACGGGGCAGGTAAAAGTAGTACGAGTTGGGGTATTCTCCTGCTCCCTGGTCTTCGTCCCAGTTTGTTCCCCACCTGGGTTTACCATTTCTACCGGTGGGTTGCAGGTGAACCTGTTTGCCTTTCCCCCCCTCAAAGACTTCCTTGTGATTGAACTTCCAGGCCTCACCGTACTCTTCACGCAGTGGGATCAGGCTGGGCCTGGCATTGTTTTGTGTATCAAAGCCGCCGCCCATGGTTTCCCAATTTTTTGGAGTGCCCTTCCCCGGCTGGGTATTGACCACTGTCCACCACATATTTTCCATTCCCTCTTCGCCGGTCCACTGTGTTTTACAGGCAATGGCACAGGTGTGGCAGCCCAGGCATTTATTCAGGTCGAAGACCATCGCCAACTGGCGTTTGGGTTGTTGCAGGGCGCCATCGATCATGCGGCCGGTTTGATTCTTTGACATTATTGCTCTCCTGCCTGGAGCCGTTTATGCGAGGCTTAGTTCGTACCACTGGGGAGAAAAGGCCTTGAGCCCGGCGCGCTCGCCATTACTGCCTTCCCAGACGGCGAATGCGATCTTGATGGTTTGACCGGCGCCAAACTGCACCGTGGTATCGATGCCTTCGCGCTGTAATTGGCGGAGAAAAACCACCCGCCAGCGACCTTCGCAATACTGGGCGGAAGCGACGATTTCAGCGCCGCGGGTCACCCGGCTGGAGCCAAACCCTGCGGCGACGTTATTGCGTGCCTCGCCATCGCGATCAGCGCGCCAGTGCCACGCGTTGACGGGTTGCTCCTTTGACCCCATGGTGATCAGCGGGGCATCACCCTTGAACGGAAACATGACCGCTGCGCCATCCGGAAAATGGTCGTTATCGTCGGTATCCGCATCCTGATCGGGATCGGCCCATTCCAGGCGCAGGGCAATGACGTCACCGTTGTGCAAGGCGCTGAATTGAATCTCGCTGATCTTGCCAATTTTCTGCCTGGCAAATGTGGTCTTGATAAAGTCGGTGGGTTGCATCTGAATCGGAGTGCCGACCAGAGGTATTCTAGAGCTTGCAGCCTGTCGCCAGATGCCTGCATCGGGCCTGGCAAGCTCTCTGGCTTCGATGCTTAGCGAGTTAACGCGCATAGTGACAATCTCCCGCGAAATCCACATTGGATTAACTACCCCCTGGCAGGGTATACTCTGTATACTACAATGTTATTGACATGGATCAATCCTGTGCCAGCTTCGAGATACCGGGGGTTAGCCAATTTATGGTTTTGAGCAAAGCTGAGAGTGCTATGCCGGAGCGAGGTGCGCTGTCTCAGGAAAATATTCTGCGCGCGGCGCTGGTCATTGTTGATGGCGATGGCCTGAGTGGCTTGACCATCCGCAAGTTGGCAGCGAGCCTGGGGGTTACACCCATGGCGATTTACCGCCACTATAAGAATAAAGCGGCCATCGAGCATGAGTTGGCCGACCTGGTTGTCGGTGATTACAATGTGACCGACCACGGTGAAGAAAACTGGAAAGACTGGGTAACTACGACCTGTCAGCTTATACGCCATGCCATCTGCGCTCACCCCGGTATTATTCCCCTGCTCGACGGTGCTACCTACAGTGGCAGCAACGCTATGGTGGTAATGGAAAAAATACTCGAGGTGCTACGCGCCGCGGGCTTGTCGGCAGAGCTGGCCACCGGGCTATTCCGCACGGCTATGGCTTACACCATCGGTGCGGTGGTTTTGATGAGCGATGAGTCGAGGTTGGCAGTGGTTAACGATATAAAAGAAGAAGATTTGAAAGAGCAGTTGCGCCAGAGAAAGCTGGCCTTTGAAATCGCTCCCCGCGGTAAGTACCCGACGGTCGTTGAATGGGCCGAACACCTGGCGTTTTTTTCCGAGGATGCTCACTTTCGCAACAGCTTGATGCAAATCCTGTCGTCGTATGAGGCTTAGGGGAAAGGGGGACGCTACCCAATAGGGAAAGGGGGACGCTACCCTTTTTCTCTGAGAAAGGGTAGCGTCCCGTTTTTTCTTTTGTAGAGTGCCGGCCTTCTCGATTGAAAGCTAGCCGGTCTCTACCGCTTTCTCGTCCGGCAGCACTACATTCAATTCCAGCACCGAGCAGTCATCAGTGTCGTCCAGTTGCACCGTTACCTGGTCCTGGTCGATGTCGATGTACTTCTTGATCACCTCCAGGATTTCTTCCTGCATTTTGGCGATGTAATCCGGCTGTTGGTTGCGGCCGCGTTCATGGGCGACGATGATCTGCAGACGCTCCCGGGCGACGGAGGCGCTATTTTCGCTGTCTTTAGCACGAAAGAAGTCGAGGATGCTCATGCGGGAACTCCCAGTAGTCGACGGAAAAAGCCACGCTGCGGCAGCTCGAGGAAACGGTGTTCCCGTGTTTCGCCCAGCAGGCGATCAACGGCATCGGAGTATGCTTGTCCGGCTTCGGTCTCCTTGTCGAGAATGACCGGTATGCCCTGGTTGGATGCTTTCAGCACAGCCTGGGATTCCGGGATGACGCCGAGCAGGGGAATGGCCAGGATATCATTCACATCCTCCACGCTGAGCATTTCACCGTTCTTGACTCGCAGCGGATCGTAACGCGTCAGCAGCAGGTGTTCGCCGACCGGCTCGTCACCCTGCTCTGCGCGCTGGGATTTGCTCTGCAGTATGCCGAGTATGCGATCGGAATCTCGCACCGAGGCTACCTCGGGGTTGGTCACCACCACCGCCTCATCGGCGAAGTACAGCGCCAGTTGCGCGCCTTTCTCGATACCGGCTGGTGAATCGCAGACGATGTACTCGAACCCGTCCTCGGCCAGCCCTTTCAGTACTTCCTCGACGCCCTCTTGAGTGAGTGCGTCCTTGTCGCGGGTCTGGGACGCAGGCAGGATAAACAGGCCGTCGGTGCGCTTGTCCTTGATCATGGCTTGCTTGAGGCTTGCCTCCCCTTTCACCACGTTGACGAAATCGTAGACGACCCGGCGCTCGCATCCCATGATGAGATCGAGATTTCTCAAGCCCACGTCGAAATCGATGATAATAGTTTTGTGGCCCTTCTGGGCCAGGCCTGTACCGATGGCGGCGCTGGTCGTTGTTTTACCGACACCACCTTTTCCCGATGTTACCACTATGATTTTTGCCAACTTGGCGCTCCTCTCTTTCTCGGATATTTAATAGTGAAGTTACAATGCAGCCACGCATAGCGTGTCGTCTTGCAGAAACGCATGGGCAGGCTGTCTTCTTACTTTTTCGTCGAGTGCATCGCTGAGTAGAAAATTGCCGGCAATGGAAATCAGTTCGGCGTCCATCTTCTGGCAAAATATCCGTGCCTTGTCGTCACCGCGGATGCCGGCCAGTGCCCGGCCGCGCAGGGGGCCGTAGATATGGATATTGCCGTCGGCCAGTACTTCCGCGCCCTCGTTGACAGCGGCCAGCACGATCAGGTCCGCGCCGTCGGCGTAGATTTGCTGTCCTGAGCGCACCGGGCGGGTGACCAGCTTACTGGGGCGAATCGAGGGTTTTTTCTTCGCCTCTGTTTTTATCGCCATATCCTGTTTTGTATCGGGCCCGGGAGCCGTCTTTACCGCCGGCGGCGTTTTGCCCCTTGAGGCCGGGCGAGGCAACAGCGACAGACCGGTATCCTGGACGTTTTTCAGGAAGCGGCTGCCCTGGTCCCTGAAGGCGACCGGCAGCAGGCCGCAGGCGCGGCATTGCTCAAGTAACAAATTGAATTCCGGAAGCGACTCATCGACGGAAAACTTTTCCAGACTGATGACTACAGGAGCTTGGTCGAACAACTGCGGAGAGCGCTGGATCTGCTGTTCCAGCTGCTCTACAAACGTGTCGGCTGTATAGCGATAGAGCTCGATGACAATGACAGTGACCACGCTTCCTTTCAGGCGAAAATCAGCATCTACCATTCAGGGTTCCCGCAAGCGATGGCTTATCTTGTAAAAGCCCTGCATTATCGAGCTTGCTGGCGATTAGTCAACAGCCCGCGGTCAAATCGATTTAGTTTTCTTCCTGTCAATACCGAAATGTGGTTTCGGCCAGTAAATCACCCTTATTATTTTCCAGTACGACCTGCCACTCGCCGCGCATATTGGCACTGATGTACTTGCTGCTATTGCTGCGCCAGCGATTTGACCACACGCCGATATCCACAGTGGCGACCGGTTTACCGTTGTGCCGCCAGCGATAATAGAGCACATCATTTTTCGAGTCGACCACCTCGGCAAAGGCGTAGACGGTTATCAAGCCGTTGCTGTCGGCGGTGATATCCTCGAGGGAGCCCCTTGGCTCTCTTTCCCGTATCGCCTTCGCCAACACAAACCGCTTAACCTTTGCCGAGAGAATGCGGGTCTTGCCGGCCTGCAGCGGGGCGCTTGCCGGTGTGTCTACCTGGCGCGGCTCGACACCCTGGTCCTGCGCCTGGCCTGGCGGGGTGACAGTTTGTGGGGTGACAATGGTTGCAGGCTTTTCCGGCTCTACTTCAGCGATCGGTTCCTGTTTCGCGATCTGTTCCGCTGCGGGGGCTTGTTCCGTGGGCTGTTCGTCGATGGCAGGTTCAACCTGTTCTGCAGCGGCTTGCTCCTGCTTCCCCATAGCGGGCAGGGACAGGGCATCCGGATCTACCGTCTCACCAGAGAAGGGCGAGGTGGGGGTATCGCCGTCGGGCTCGGTTTGTGCCGGTTGGTCCGCAGCGCTACTGCTTTGCTGTGCGACTTCCTTGCTGGCTTTTGTGGTGGCTGTGTCCTCGGAATCGGTAAACAGGCTTCTCCCGGCCACTGCCGTGATCACTAGTAACACCCCCAGCACCAGCGCCACGCGTCCCCAGCGATACCGGTATTGCGCCGACCTGGCGGCCGCGGTTTCCGGCTTCATGACGATGCGAATTTTTAACTTGTCAGATTTTTTTCTCATGGGCGCGGCACTTTAACAGGGAGGAAAAGGGGACGCTACCCTTTTCCTTCCAGAAAAAGGGTAGCGTCCCCTTTTTCCAGTTTTCCGTAGCGGAGAAACAAGGGGTTGAATATCCGTAGATTGATCCAGCCGACGAGCGCCCCGGCTATGCCCAGTATCATGGTGACGCCGAGGGGTTTGAGAGCCATGGCCAGTTTCACGCGCCACCGCTTGAAGGCTTCGATGTGATCCAGCCATTCGATGATCCGCGTATTCTGGGCGTAGGCGACGGCGGAGATCAGCAGCAGGCCGAGCACCACCCAGGCGGCGGTCGGGATGGGCGGTAGAAAATAGATCAATAAAACAGAGAAGGAAATCGGTATCAGTGTCGGCAAAACGGCAATGAGCCAGGGTAGCGGTTTGCCCAGGTAAAAAACCTTTAAAAACTGCCGCGACCCCACCTCGAGATAGCGCAGCAGGCGTTCGCGCTCAACGGCGTCCCCGGCCAGGGGTCGTATGCCGTTGAAGTTCCAGTCGCAGCAGGGCAGACTCTCGTCTTCGGGGGTACTCTCCTCGGTGGCTTGATCC
>JAUXCW010000244.1 GCA_030618705.1 Gammaproteobacteria bacterium
GAATCCTTGATTCGCCATGGTCGCGCCGGCAACACACCGATAGCGTTAGTACAGCAGGGCACGACGCGGCAACAGCAGGTTGTTCTGGGGCAATTGGATAACATCGTCGCGGAAGTGGCGAGGCGAGATATTCACGCCCCCACCCTGTTGATTGTGGGCGAGGTGGTACAGTTACAAAGTAAACTGGGTTGGTTCGGCGACGACGCCCCGGCTGTGGAGAGTTGATACAATGAGCGAATACGATTACGACCTGGTGGTAATAGGTGGCGGCTCCGGCGGCGTGCGCGCGGCTCGCATGGCCTCGTCTTTCGGTGCGCGAGTCGCCATCATCGAGGACCGTTATTGGGGGGGCACCTGTGTCAATGTCGGCTGTGTCCCAAAAAAACTTTACTACTACGCTTCCAGCTTCAGCGAGGAATTCGAGGATGCGCGGGGCTATGGTTGGCAATGCGGTGATATCTCATTCGATTGGCAAACCCTGAAGTCCAATCGGCGCGTGGAGATAAGCCGCCTCAACGGTATCTACCAGAATATTCTGGACGGCGCCGATGTCGAGTTGATTGACGGTCACGGCACGATACTTGACCCCCACACAGTCGAGGTCGACGGTGTGCGGCGGCTTTCCAGCGAGCATCTGTTGATTGTAACCGGAGCCAGGCCTTTTATACCGGAAATCCCGGGGATAGAACACGTCATCAGCTCTGACGAGGTGTTCGATATGGAGAGCTTACCGGGCACCATGGTGATTGTCGGCGGCGGCTATATCGCCCTGGAATTCGCCGGCATTTTCAACGGCCTCGGTGTCGAAACCCACCTGGTTTACCGCCGGGACGTTCTGTTGCGCCATTTCGATGAAACGGTGAGGGAAGTCATAACCGAGGAAGTGGCGCGCAAGGGTGTGCGATTGTCCCTCAACAACAATGTCGAATCGATCGATAAGCTCGCCGACGGCCGTTTGAGTGTCAGTACCAGCCTCGGAGAAGAAATAATTGCTGATGCGGTACTCTATGCGACAGGCAGGGTACCCAACTTCGACAAGCTTGGCCTGGAAAATGTCGATCTGGCGCTGACCGATAAGGGTATCGTGCAGGTCGACGAGTACTATCGGAGCAGCGTGCCCTCTATCTACGCACTGGGGGATATCATCCACACCCAGGAATTGACCCCGGTCGCGCTGGCAGAGGGTATGGTGCTGGCCAGGCATCTGTTTGGCGGTGGTTGTGAGCCGATGAACTACGACTACATACCCACAGCCGTGTTCAGTCAACCCAATACTGCCTCCGTCGGCCTGACAGAGCAACAGGCGAGGAAAAAGCTGCGCTCATATAAAGTCTACGAGAGCAACTTCCTCCACATGAAAAACACGCTTAGCGGCAACAAGTCCCGCACTTATATGAAGCTGTTGGTAGAAGAGGGCAGCGATAAAGTCGTTGGTATCCATATGGTGGGTGAGCATGCCGGTGAGATAATCCAGGGGCTCGCGGTTGCCATGAAGGCCGGCGTTACCAAGGCGATATTGGACAGCACTATCGGGATTCACCCGACGGCGGCCGAGGAGTTTGTCACAATGCGCGAACCCAGGGGATAAGTACTTGTGGGGCAGGCAATTGACGCAAACAGTTTTGCCGAGGCCGACTACCGGCGGTTTTCCGAGCGCCTGCATGAAAACCTGGTGGTGCTCAAGCAAGTTCTGGCCGACCCGGAATTCGGCGGTGACACACGATCTTACGGCGCCGAGGTCGAATTCTATATCGTCGACGGGCAGGGCAGGGTGCTACCCTGCAACGAGGCGATACTGCAACATCACAAGGATCCCCTGCTAACCCTCGAACTCAACCGATTCAACCTGGAATACAACCTGGCGCCGGTGTATGCCACTGCCACGCCGTTCAGCGAGTTGCACCGGCAACTCGATACCGCATTCGGCGCCCTGCAAAATACGGCGGCGAGATTTGACGGAAGAATCGTGCCGGTCGGTATCCTGCCGACACTGGAACCTGCCGATTTCGACCCGGGATGCATGACGGATCTACCTCGCTATCACGCCTTGACCAGCGGTTTGAAACGGATTGGCAGCGGGGTCTTTAAAATTCATATCGACGGCAAGCCACCGCTGATCATGCAGCGGGACGACGTTACCCTGGAGGGAGCCAACACCTCATTTCAGTTTCACTATCGTGTCAAGAACAACAATTTCGCCCGTACATTCAACGCTTTTCTGTTGGCGACGCCGGTTGTCCTTGGCCTGGCCGCAAATTCACCCACGGTATTCGGTCATCGACTCTGGCACGAAACCAGGGTGCCGCTGTTTAAGCATTCCATCGACAGCCGGGTCAGCGATAGCCAGTGGCGACAACCCGCCAGGGTCAGCATGGGGCAGGGCTGGGTGCGGGAGTCGGCATACGAGTTATTCGCCCAGACGGTCGCGATTCATCCGCCGTTACTGCCTGTCTATAACGATACGGACTACCAGGGCCAGTTTGACAGTGGCGAAATACCGCGGCTCGACGAGCTTCGTATGCACCAGAATTCTGTCTGGCCCTGGCTCCGACCGGTGTATGACCCGGCGGATGGCGGCCACCTGCGAATAGAGCTGCGGGCCCTTCCCGCGGGGCCGAGCAATATTGACATGATCGCCAATGCCGCGTTTTATGTCGGCCTGGCCGAGGGCCTGGCGCCCTACCTCGACAACTTGCTGCCGGCCATGCCCTTTGGTTATGCCAAGTACAATTTTTATCGTGCCGCGCAGTTCGGCCTGGATGCCAGGCTGGTGTGGCCGGATATCGAGCGCCACCAGTTACAGGAAATAACCCTCTACTCGCTGTTGTCGCGATTAATGCCGGTGGCTCGCGGGGGACTGCAGCGCATCGGCATCGCCTCAGGAGAAATCGATTTTTATCTCGGCGTAGTAATCCGCCGCTTGGAGGCCGGGCGAAACGGCGCAAATTGGCAGCTCGGCTGCCTCGACCGACTCGAGGCCGGTGGCATGTCTGCACAAGACGCGAGCCACGCAATGCTGGAGCGCTATATTACGCAGGGAAGTGCAGATACCCCGGTGTCAGAGTGGGCGCTGCCATGAGCTCCAGGCTGCGACTATGGAACAACCCGGCGCCTGGTGAGCTGGGTTCAGGGGTGATGGAATTCCTGCAAATACTGGCGGGCCCTACTTGTATTATCATCCCCGGGGTGGACGCCACCCGCTGTCGATTCGTGGTCACGCTTCTCCACGGCAATGAGCCATCGGGGGCGATTGCGTTACACAGGTGGTTGACCGGTCAACGCTCGGTGCCCGCTGTCGATATCTATTGCGTGGTGATGAATATCGATGCGGCGCTGCGGGAGCCGCTGTTCAGTTATCGCCAACTCCCGGACGAGCGCGATCTCAACCGCTGTTTTCGCCAGCCCTTCGATGATGAACCGGGTGCCCTGGCGAAAAGTCTGCTGGACCTGATCCATCGAACACAGCCCGAAGCCCTGATCGATATACATAACACTTCTGGTGTGGGGCCGTCCTTTGGCGTGGCGGTCTACTACGACCAGAAGCACGATGCCCTGGTGTCATTTTTTACCGAGCGTCTGGTGGTTACCGATTTGCGCCTGGGTGCCTTGATGGAATTGAGCGAGCAGGACGTGCCGACGGTAACCATTGAGTGTGGCGGGGCCCAGCAGGAGGCTTCCCATTTGGCGGCCTACGAGGGCCTTTCGCGCTATGTCGCTAGTAAAGACTTGTTTAGCCCGGCTCATACCGCCTGGCCGATAGACGTCTTGCACAATCCGGTTCGCCTGGAACTGGATGATGGGCTCAATATCGTCTATGCCGAAGAGCCTGTGGCCGGTGCGGATCTTTGCCTGCGCGTGGATATCGAGCACTTCAACTTCGGTGACGCCACCCCGGAAACGGCACTCGGCTGGGTCAGTGAGACCGGCTGGCAGGGAATACGGGTGGTCAATAGCCGGGGCGAAAACTTACGCGACGAATTTTTGCGAAGAGAGGCGGGGCGGCTCTATCCCGCCGTCTGCCTGAAGCTGTTTATGATTACCGCCAACCCTCGCATCGCGCTCTCCGACTGTTTGTTCTACGCGGTCAAAAGAAACGGCTCTTCCCCTGCTTGAGTAGCATCGGTCGAATAAATTCGACCAAAGGGCTACATCAATAAATCAGATGCGGATTGATTGTATTCGGCCAGGGACTCAACGCACAGCGACGGATGCGTTCAGCTGCTTCATATCCAACAGGATGTTGGCGGCTTCGGTCACGTAGAGATCGTCCTCGGGATCGGCGTCATTATGATCACCGTCTTCCTGGTCGCTGTCTTCCTCATCGGATTTATCGAGTTCATCGAGAGAGGCCAGGGGGTCCAGACCTTTTGCCTGGCGCCGGCGGTTTTCGATGGCCAGTACCCGCTCGCGGTTCTTTTTGTTTTCCTCCAGCCGCTTCTTCTCATTGAGAGAGACCTCGTTCATGGAGCGGGTCTGTTCCCGCAGGGCGAGCTGGTCTTTCAGGAAAATGAAATCGGGGTCCTCTGCGCTGCGCTTCAGGTGACGGGTACGGAGATCCCCAAGAATGACATTGAGGTTGCCGTAGTATCGGTGTTTCATCGGCGCAATCGTATCCCAGCCCAGGGCCCCGTCCAGGGTGCTCTCGCCGACGTCTTCCGGATCATAGATATCGGGGAATTCAATATCCGGCACCACGCCTCTATGCTGGGTCGATTCCCCGGAAATACGATAGTACTTGGACTGGGTGATCTTGAGCTGGCCGTGGGGCAACGGCGACAGTGCTTGCACGGTACCCTTACCGAAGGAGCGGCCACCGACCACCAGCCCACGCTGGTAATCCTGGATTGCACCGGCAAATATCTCGGAGGCGGACGCACTGAGGCGGTTGGTCAGTACCACCAGTGGCTGGTCGTAATAACGGGTTTTCTTTACTTTTCCCTGGCGCTCAACCCGCATATTGGCGTGGCGGATTTGCACTGTCGGACCGTTCTCGATAAACAGGCCGATCAACTGGTTGACCTCGAGCAGGGAACCGCCGCCATTGTCGCGCAGGTCGATAAC
>JAUXCW010000272.1 GCA_030618705.1 Gammaproteobacteria bacterium
CCGGCCCAGCGGGCGCCCAGTGACAGGGCGAATTCCTGTGCCGCCGTGTCGCCGGGGCGGGTGAAGGCATAGACTTCCCGCCCCTCGTGGCGTGCCACCTGCAGCAGTATATGGGCCGCGGCACCAAAACCGTAGAGGCCGATGGCCTTGCCCTCGCCGAGTTTGCGCAGGCAGCGGTAGCCGATCAAGCCGGCGCAGAGCAGGGGAGCCGCTTGCAGGCTGGGAAATTGCGGCGGAATGGGAAAACAGTAGTGCGCATCGGCGGTGACGTACTCGGCAAAACCACCGTTGCGCTGGTAACCGGTGTACACCGCGTGGTCACACAGGTTTTCCTGCTGTTTGATACAGTATTCACAGTGGCCGCAACTCCCACCCAGCCAGGGCACACCGACGCGATCGCCAGGCCGAAAGCCGCTGGTTGCCGCGCCCACTGAGATCACCCGGCCCACGATCTGGTGGCCGGGGATCAAGGGGAGACTTGGCTGGCTGAGTTCGCCGTCGAATACGTGCAGATCGGTGCGACACAGGCCGCAGGCTTCGACGGCCAGCAAGAGTTCGTGGGCGGCGGCTTGTGGCCTCGGCAATTGCCGCAGCACCAGGGCCTGGCCCGGTCGTTCCAAAACCATGGCACGCATGTTATGGTCGCCTCCCCCTGGTCGCAGTGGCCGCTTTGCATTGCGAAAGCATAATCGCTTTGCATTACCAAAGGATAATAAAGCACCGCTGCCGGGTAAACTATGGTTTTTCATGCAGGGGCAATCATGGTCAGGACCCATGGGCAGGCAGCAGGCTTATCGAGCAGCTTTTTCAGGGTGAAATCGCTCCGGTGAAGTACTGCCCGGGGCCGTTTATTCGTACACGTCATGTCGCTATACTGTCGCGGCATTGGCCACTATCAGGATCAGGCATGGTTAGAGCACTTATCACCGGACTCGCTCTGGTGGCTTTTTTAGGCGTGGCGCAGGGCTGCTCGAACATTGTCGCCTCACAGACCAGCAAGCTGGCAGATGACATTTCAAGCGCTATCTACGACAGTAACGATGTGGAAACCGTCGGCGAGTCGATCCCGACCTTCCTCGTTCTCATCGACAGCATGATCAAAGGCAATCCCGATAGCGCCGACCTGCTCAAGTCCGGCGCCCAGTTGAACGATGCCTACGCCGGTGTATTTATCACCGAGCCGGAGCGCCGCAGCAAGTTGAGTACCAAGTCGCTGGATTACGCCTGGCGTTCGATATGTGTCCACGATGAGGACATGTGCGGATGGCGCGAACTGGACTACGGGGCCTTCGACCAGGCCGTGGCAGGGCTGGACGAGGACGACTTGCCCTATGCCTATACCCTGGCGGTGTCCTGGTTGAACTGGATTCGCGTACACAGCGACGACTGGAATGCGGTGGCGGAATTGCCCCGCAGCGAGCGCATTCTCAAACAGGTGGTGGCGCTGGACGACAGCTACGATAACGGCATGGCCCACCTGTACCTGGGGGGCATCGCCACCCTGTTGCCGCCGGCGCTGGGCGGCAAGCCCGAACAGGGCAGGCAGCACTTCGAGCGCGCCATCGAAATTTCCGGGGGCCGGAATATGATGGCCAAGGTCGTCTATGCGGATCAATACGCACGTATGATGTTCGACCGCGAGTTACACCATCGCCTGCTGACCGAGGTAATCGAGGGTGACCCCAATGTTCCCGATTACGTATTGATCAACACCGTGGCGCAACAGGAAGCCCGGGTATTGCTGGCCGATGAGGCCGATTATTTTTAAGGAGAGAAACGTGTTGTTTATCGCCGGCGGTTTCCGCCTCTTGCCGCGCCTGGGCGCAGCCCTTGTCCTGTCGTTCGCCCTCGGCAGTGCTGCGCAGGCTGCCGTGTTAAAAATTGCCACGGTGTCCCCCGACGGCAGCAGCTGGATGAAAACCATGCGCGCCGCCGCCAGTGATATCGAAAAGCAAACCGACGGGCGGGTACGCTTTAAGTTCTATCCCGGCGGCGTAATGGGCAGCGACGAGGCGGTGATGCGCAAAATTCGTATCGGCCAGTTGCAGGGCGGCGCCATGCCTGGCGGCGCACTGGAAAGGATTTATCCCGCGGCCCAGGTATACACCTTGCCGCTGAAGTTCCGCTCCTTCGAAGAAGTGGATTACGTGCGCCAGCGCATGGATGAACAAATCGTAGCGGGCTATGAGAAAGGCGGTTTCGTCACCTTTGGCCTGGGCGAGGGTGGTTTCGCCTTTATCCTCTCCAAGCACGCTATCCGCAGCGTCGCCGACCTGCGCTCCCACAAGGTCTGGATTCCCAATAACGACCCCGGCGCGCTGCTGGCGGTGAACACCTTTGGCGTTCACCCCATTCCCCTCAACCTCGCCGATGTGCTGGCGGGCTTGCAAACCGGCCTGGTGGATACTGTCGCCAGCTCACCCATCGGCACCATTGCCCTGCAATGGCACACCCAGGTCAGCTATATGAGCGATCTGCCGATCATGTATTTTTATGCGGTACTGGCGATTGATAAAAAGGCCTTTTACCGGATGAGCGATGCGGACCAGGCACTGGTGCGCAAGGTGATGGGCGCGGCGTTTAAAACCATCGATGCGCAGAATCGAAAGGACAATGTAGAGGCCCAGGCGGCCCTGGAAAAACAGGGCATCGCCCAGGTCGAACTCACCGATGCCCAACGCGATGAGTGGTATCGCATGGCGCGGCAAGCCGAGCAAAACCTGCTCGATAAGGGCTTGCTCTCCCGCGAGGCCCTGGACGAACTGAACGGTTACCTCGATGAGGTGCGCTCGCGCCAGAGCGCCAAGCCCTGATCATGAAATCCCTGTTGCGCTTGATCCACGGCCTGGAAAGCGCCTTGCTCTACCTGCTGGTGGTCCTGTTGCTGGGATTGTCGGTCTACCAGATCGTATTGCGCAATGTCTTCGAAAGCGGCCTCTACTGGGCCGATCCGCTGTTGCGGGTGGTAGTCTTATGGTTGGCCCTGGTCGGCGCCATGATTGCCAGCCGTGAAGGCGGCCATATCAAAATCGACGTACTCAGCCACTATCTCGGTGAGCGCGCCCAGGAAATATCCATAGCAATGACGGGCTTTTTCAGCGCGGTCGTCTGCTTTATTGCCGCCTACTACGGCGTTCTATTCGTGGCGGATGAGCGCGAGTACGGCATGATGGCCTTCGCCAACGTGCCCGCCTGGGTGTGCGAGGCGATCATCCCCCTGGGGCTGGCGGTAATCGGCCTGCGTTTTGTGTTTGAAGCGTTCGCCGGCTTGTCGGGGAGGAAGGCGCCCGCATGACGGCTATGCTGTTTCTGTTCATCGCCACGATGGCGCTGTTAGGCGCGCCGATCTTTGTGGTGATACTGGCGCTGTCGATGCTCGGCTTTTACCTGGCCGAGGTGCCGCTGGAAGTCATCACCATCGAGATATACCGCATCAGCGATACGCCGTTGTTGCTGGCGCTGCCGTTGTTTACCCTGGCGGGTTATATTCTCGCCGAGAGCAAGACCTCGACGCGCCTGGTCAATATGACCCAGGCCCTGCTGGGCTGGATGCCGGGTGGCCTGTCCATCATCGCGTTTATTACCTGCGCCCTGTTCACCGCCTTTACCGGCGCCAGCGGCGTCACCATCGTCGCCATCGGGGCCCTGCTCTATCCCGCGCTGAAGCAGGTCGGTTATGGGGATCGTTTCAGTCTTGGCCTGGTGACCACCTCGGGTAGCCTGGGCTTGTTGCTGGCACCCTCCTTGCCGCTGATACTGTACGGGATCATTGCCCAGCAAATGGGTGTGGGCGAGCCCTTCACCATCCAGCAATTATTTATCGCCGGCATCCTTCCGGCGTTGCTGATGATCGTCCTGTTGTCGGCGTGGAGCCTGTGGGTCAACCGAAACCAGCCCATCGAGATGCAGGCTTTCTCCGGCCAGGAGCTGAAGCGCGCGCTGTGGGAGGCAAAATGGGAGTTGCCCCTGCCGCTGCTGGTGATCGGCGGTATCTATGGCGGGGTGTTCGCCGTATCGGAGACGGCGGCGGTCATCGCCCTCTATGTGCTGATCATCGAGGTGTTCGTCTACCGGGAAATTTCCCTGGGGAAGTTGCCGGAGATCTTTGCCAAGTCCATGTCCATGGTCGGCGGTATCATACTGATCCTCGGGGTGTCACTGGCGTTTACCAATGTGCTGGTGGACGCGCAGATTCCGAGCCGGGCTTTCGAGTTGATCCAGGAACATATCGAGAGTCGCTGGACCTTCCTGGTGCTGCTCAATATTTTCCTGCTGTTACTGGGGGCGATTCTCGATATCTTTTCCGCCATCGTCATCATGATACCGATCATCCTGCCGGTGGCGGCGGCCTACGGAATTCACCCGGTACACCTGGGCATTATCTTCCTCGCCAATATGCAGATCGGCTACTTTACTCCACCGGTGGGGATGAACCTGTTTATCGCCAGCTACCGCTTTGCCAAACCGGTCACCGAATTGTATATGGCGGCGCTGCCCTTTATGTTCGTGTTGATTCTCGCCCTGATCCTGATCACCTATGTGCCCTGGCTCAGCCTTGGCTTGTTATAGAATCTACAGCCCTCCACCCCAACGGTATTGCCAGGCCATGCCGAATAGCTCGTACACGGTGCCACGGCGCGCGTTGGTGCCGTTGCTGGCGTA
>JAUXCW010000132.1 GCA_030618705.1 Gammaproteobacteria bacterium
CCAGAGGATGATCTTCTCCAGGATTCCCAACACCCTGTTTACCGGTAGTCTCACATTTTTTGGCGGTGCGTTTGTGCCCAGCGCCCTATCGGTAGCAGCTGCGTCCCAATTCGCCTCACAGGGCACACCCCGCCTGATCGAGTCGGGTACATTTATTCTCAAACCGGCCCTGGGCATGAAGCCGGACTCCATTGCCCATTATGAACTGATTCGGGTACGCGTCATTCATGCGGCGATACGCTTTTTTATGGGTCAAAAGCGCGGTGAGCATATCGGTGACGGTCTGCTGGGTGAGGACGCGTATGTCAACCAGATCCAGATGGCCTACTTCCTCACCAGCTTTTCATTCATTCACCTGAGAACCTGCATACGCATGGGCATGAAGCTCTCGGACAAGGAGATCATGTCCCACCACCATCGCTGGCAGTATATGGGTTACCTGCTGGGCATCGACCTTGATTTGCTGACAGAAGACCTGGCTGCGGAAAAAAAACTGGCGATCGCCGCCCTGAAGCGCGAAACCAAACCCGAGCTTACCGACACCTTCTTTATAGAAATGATCAGCACCCTGGTTAGGGATTTGGGCGAAAACAAGTCGGAAAAAGCCAGGGAACAATCGCTGATGGAGTTTAAGGCCGTGTTGCTGGACTCGATTGGCGACGATTTTATCGGCGGCTGGGGCCTCTCCTGGGATGACCCGGGGATGCATGAAGCACTGCAACGGGCGAAAAAGAATGTCGCCAGAATGGACTTTATCCAACGGATAAAGCCCATCGAGATGCTGCAACACTATATCGTCAAAAAGCAATTTATCAGCCGGCGCAAAAAGCTGTTGCTGTCCATCCCGACAACCGGCGGGGAGGACGCACTGGGCGAGGTGGCCACACCCCGGATGGAAAATATAACCGAGCCGATGAAACAGTTTAATGCGGTTATCGAAAAAATGGAGGCCGGGTAATTTACCGGGCCAATGACGTCAGGCCGTTTTCCCGCATCAGGGCTTGCCGTTTTATACGAGATTAAGAGCTCCACCACAACGCCGTTACATAGCAATTTTAGTTATTGCGGGTATTTTTCCGCGCTTAACAGCTTCATCATTTTTTACCGCTCACCATCATTCTTCATGAAAAACAGGATGCACTAAATGAGTCATACAGCCTATATTTACGACGCCGTTCGAACCCCCCGCAGCAAAGGCAAGAAAGGGGGCAGCCTGAACGAGGTCAAACCGATCGACCTGGGCGCGGGCCTGCTGCGGGAGCTGCAGTCACGCCACGAGCTGGACACCTCCCTTGTAGACGATGTCATTATGGGCTGTGTGACACCTATCGGCGAACAAGGCGGCGACATCGGCAAGATGATCGCCATCAATGCCGACTGGGATGAGTCCGTTGCCGGCATGCAGCTGGATCGGTTCTGCGCATCAGGACTGGAAGCCGTGAACAGCGCCGCGGCCAAGATCGCTGCGGGCTGGGAAAACCTGATTGTTGCCGGGGGCATCGAGAGCATGTCACGGGTCACCATGGGCTCCAATGGCGGCCCCATGGGGGGTGATCCGGCTTTTAGCTTCAAAACCAAAATCGTACCCCAGGGCGTGGGTGCCGATACCATTGCCACCCTGGGAGGATGGAGCAGAACAGACGTCGATGCCTTTGCCCTGGAATCACAAAAACGTGCCGCACACGCCCGCGACCAGGGCTACTTCGATAAGTCTGTGGTGCCGGTGCTGGATTGCAACGGTCTGGTCATCCTCGAAAAAGACGATTTCATCAAGCCCGATACCACCATGGAAGGCCTGGCCAAACTGAACCCCTCCTTTGCGTTTATGGGGGACATCGGCTGTGACGATATGATTCTCAGTAAGTACAACACGCTGGACAAAATCGACCACGTCCACACCCCCGGCAACTCCTCCGGCATCGTCGACGGCGCCAGCGCCGTGCTGATCGGCAGTGAAAAAGCCGGTGCGGATATGGGCCTGGCCCCGCGCGGACGTATCGTCGCCACGGCGATACTGGCCACCGACCCCGTCATTATGCTGGTCGGCCCGGGCCCGGCCGCCCAAAAATGCCTGAAAACCGCCGGGCTGAAAAAATCCGATATCGACCTGTGGGAAATCAATGAGGCTTTTGCCTCTGTTGCCATGCGCTACATGAAGGACCTGGCCATCGACCACGACATCACCAACGTCAATGGCGGGGCGATTGCCATGGGGCACCCCCTGGGCGCCACCGGTGGCATGCTGGTCAGCACCATGCTGGATGAACTTGAGCGGCGCAATCTAAAACGCGCCATGCTGTCCCTCTGTGTCGGTGGCGGCATAGGCATCTCCACCATTATCGAGCGCGTTTAAGCCGCTTTGACAAAAAATTCGAGGACTTTGAACATGAGTGTATTCAACTACGAGCAAGACGCGGACGGCATCGTTACTGTAACCATGGATATGACGGGCCCGGTCAATGCGATGAACGCCGAGTATCGCGAGGCGATGAGCGAGACGGTGGACAAACTGGAACAACAGGACGGCCTCACCGGTGTGGTACTTGCCTCAGCCAAAAGTGTTTTCTTTGCCGGCGGGGATCTGCACGAGCTGCTGGCCGTGGAAAAAGGCCACGAAGCCCTGTTTATGGAAGTCATTGCCAATATCAAAGATGGTTTGCGCCGCCTGGAAAAGCTTCCCGTACCTGTCGTGGCCGCTATCAACGGTGCGGCACTGGGAGGGGGCTATGAGCTCTGCCTGGCCTGTAACCACCGGGTCGCCTGGGACGATAAGTCCGTTCAAATCGGCCTGCCGGAAGTGAGCCTGGGGCTGCTGCCCGGGGGCGGCGGCATCGTGCGTATGGTCAATATGCTGGGACTGGAGAAGGCCCTGCCCTACCTGGTCGAAGGCAAGAAGGTGGTACCGGCCAAGGCACTGGCCGAAGGCATGATCGACGAGACCGTGGAAAAACCGGAGGACCTGGTCCCCCGCGCCAAAGCCTGGATCCTGGAAAACAAGGAGAATGAGCAAGCCGCCGTGCAGCCCTGGGATCGCAAAGGGCACCGGATACCCGGTGGCAGCGCGACATCTCCCAAATTGTCCCAGATCATCATGGGCACACCCATCATGTTGCTGCAAAAAACCCGAGGCTTGCTGCCCGCTCCGGAAAAAATCCTGGACGTTGCCATAGAGGCCGCCCGACTGGACTTTGACACAGCACTGCGGGTTGAATCCCGCGCCCTGGCGTTCCTCGCCGTGACGCCGGAGGCCAAGAACCAGATTTCCACCTTCTTCTTCGCCATGAACAAGGTCAACGGTGGCGCCAGCCGACCCCAGGGTATTGAACCCACCCGCGTGGTGAAAGTCGGCGTGCTGGGTGCCGGGATGATGGGACAGGGTATCGCCTATGTCTCCGCCATGGCTGGTATCGAAGTCGTGCTCAAGGATATTTCCCTGGAAGCCGCCCGGAAGGGCAAAGCCTACACCGAAGCCTTGCTGGACAAGCGCGTCTCCCGCGGCCGGATGAGCGAGGAGAAAAAGGCGAGTATTCTCGAGCTGATTCTCGCCACGGAAAAAGACCAGGACCTGCAGGGTTGTGATCTTATTATCGAGGCCGTGTTTGAGAACATGGAGTTAAAGAACAAGATCACCGCGTCTACCGAGACCTATCTGGCGGATAACGGCGTCTGGGGTTCCAATACCTCCGCCCTGCCCATCACCCGCCTGGCAGAAGCCAGCAGCAAGCCGGAAAACTTTATCGGCATCCATTTCTTCTCCCCGGTGGATAAAATGCCCCTGGTGGAAATTATCTGCGGCGAGAAGACATCCGACGAGACCCTGGCCCGGGCGTTCGACTACGCTCGCCAGATCAAAAAGACCCCGATCGTGGTCAATGACTCCCTGGGCTTCTTCACCTCCCGCACCTTCGGCACCTACCTGGACGAGGGTGTGCGTCTTTTGGCCGAGGGCATTCATCCGGTACAAATCGACCATATCGGCAAGGCCCTGGGCATGCCGGTCGGCCCGCTGGCGGTATATGACGAAATCAGCCAGGCATTGACCCACAAGGCGCAGAGCACCTGGAAGGAGCTGGGCATGATGGAGGAGTTCGGCGACAACAGCCCCAGTGTCGATGTCGTCAATACCCTGGTCGAGGAATACGGCCGCGGTGGACGGCACCATGGCGGTGGTTTTTACCAGTACGCCGAGGACGGCAGCAAGGCTATCTGGCCGAAACTGTTCGATCTATACTACAAGCCCGAGGTGCAGTACGACGAGGACGATATGAAAGACCGCCTGTTATTCCGCCAGGTGATCGAATCGCTCAAGTGCCTCGAAAGCGGCGTATTGCGCTCGGTGGAAGACGGCAACATCGGCTCCATCATGGGTATTGGTGCGCCGTTCTGGACCGGCGGCTACCTGCAATTCGTCGAAACCTACGGCTACCCGCGTTTTGTCAAGCGCTGCAATGAACTGGAGGCAAAATACGGCGAGCGATTCACGCCGCCACAGATTGCCCTGGACAAAGCCAGGGAACAAGCCGCGGCCTAGTCGCGGCGTTGACGAAAACAGCAACCAGGCGAGAAATCGCAGCAACCCCACTGTTGGAGGCATACAAGCCATGGGCCCACTACAAGGCGTAAAAGTCATCGAACTGGCCGGCATCGGCCCCGGACCCTTTTCCGGCATGCTACTGTCGGATATGGGGGCGGAGGTCATCGTAGTCGACCGCGCCACGGACCCTAACAAGGTTCGTTTACCGGACTGCAACGGCCGGGGCAAGCGCTCCATCGCCCTCAACCTGAAGAGTCCCGAGGGCGTCGAGACCCTGATGACATTGGTGGAGCAAGCCGATGTCCTGTTCGAGGGTTTCCGGCCCGGGGTGGCGGAGAAGCTCGGTGTGGGCCCCGATGAATGCCTCGCTCGCAACCCGAAACTGGTTTACGGCAGGATGACCGGCTGGGGCCAGTTCGGCCCGCTGGCCCACTCCGCCGGCCACGATATCAACTATATCTCCCTGACCGGAGCCCTGTACGCCATGGGCCGCGCCGATGAGAAACCGGTTCCCCCCCTCAACCTGGTCGGCGATTACGGTGGTGGCGGGATGTTCCTCGTCATGGGTATTCTGGCGGCTCTGTACGAGGCCCAGCACTCCGGCAAGGGCCAGGTCGTGGACGCCGCGATGACCGATGGTTCGGCCATCCTGATGTCCATGTTCAATTCTCTGCACGCGATGGGAATGTGGAGCCCTCAACGGGGGGTCAACCTGCTCGATACCGGAGCCTATTTCTATGAAACCTATGAGACACTCGACGGCAAGTACATCTCTGTCGGCTCCCTCGAGCCGCAATTCTATGCCTTGCTGATGGACAAGGCGCAACTGGACCCCGAGATATTCGGTGACCAGAACAATCCCGAGAAATGGCCGGAGCTGAAAGAGAAACTGGCCGAGGTTTTTAAAACCAGGACCAGGGATCAGTGGTGTGAATTGATGGAAGGCAGCGATGTCTGTTTTGCACCGGTGCTGGATTTCCTGGAGGCGCAAAGCCACCCGCACAATGTGGCCCGCAAAACCTACATCGATGTTGACGGCATGATGCAACCGGCGCCCGCGCCACGCTTTAGCCGCACCGAGTCCCAGGCTCCCTCCGCCGCCAGGGCGGCGGGTGAGGACACTGCCGAGGTGCTGGGGGAATGGGGTTTCAGCCCGGAGAAAATTGAACAGCTACGCGCCGACGGCGCACTGAACTGAGCGCCAGACTACACAATGAGGTAGAACACATGAGCCAATTTGAAACCGTGAATTACCAGGTCGAGAACCGCGTGGCCACCATTCTGATGAATCGGCCGGACGCCAGGAATGCCTTCAATACGCAGCTGCGCCAGGACTTGCTGGCGGCGATCCGCTGTGCCGACGGCGATAATAACGTGCGCGTGGTAGTGATCGGCGGGGAGGGGCGCGGGTTTTCCGCCGGCGCCGACCTGGCTGACGGCATACCGAACCACAGCAAGATATCCGACCAGATCCAGGATGAATACAAACCCTTCCTGATGGCCATCCACCAGTCACCGAAAATCTACATCGCTTCGATACAGGGCGCGGCGGTAGGAGTCGGCAGCGCCCTGGCCCTGACTTGTGACTTTTCGATTATGGCGGACAAGGCCTATATCTACCTGGCTTTCGCCATCCTCGGCCTGATACCCGATGGCGGCGCCAGTTGGCACCTGGTAAACAAACTGGGTTACAAGCGCGCCTTGCAGATGATTGTCGAGGCGGAGAAAGTCCCCGCACAAACCTGCCTGGAGCTGGGCCTGGCCAACAAGGTCGTGGCGGCCGACTCGCTCGCCACGGAAACACAGGCCTGGGCCGAGAAACTCGCGCTGGGGGCTCCCCTGGTCCAGCGCTACGCCAAGGAGATTCTGCAGCGCGCCACCAGCATGGGCCTGTCGGATGTCATCGACCTGGAAGCTCAACGGCAGAATATCACTCTCGTGAGCAAGGACGCGATGGAAGGCGGCATGGCCTTTTTCGAAAAACGACCGCCCCGATTTGGCGGTGAGGAAGCGTGAGCAGATGGTCCTTGTATGTAGACTCTGCCTTTAAGCTGTCATGCATCAATAAACCCGACAGCGCCTGGTTTAAGCTGTATGCTAATAAATTTTGAATTTCCGGATTTACTGAAGACAGACTCGAAAAAATAACCATAACCTTCCCGGACAGTATCCGGCCCGCCGAGGAGAAAACCATGCCTGTCCCCAATCTCGATATTGATCTCTCGGAAGAGGAGCAGCAAGTCAGAGATGTCGCTCACCGTTTTGCCGCAGATGTTATGCGGCCAGCCGGGGAGGCTCTCGACAAGCTGACCCCCGATGAAGTGATAGCCCCGGGCTCAATTTTTTGGGACGTATATAAGCAGTACCTGCAGTTGGGCTTCACCGAGCTGGACCCGGAAGCGGACCCGGTTGCTGTCGCCCGCCTGCAATGTCTTATCAGCGAGGAGCTGGGCTGGGGAGACGCCGGCCTGGCCGTGGCATTGAGTACCGCCGGCATGCCGGCTGAATTGGCGAAGGCGGTGGGAAACCAGGAGTTGCTGGAGCAGTTTCCACCCGACAATCTCGGCTGCTGGGCCATCACCGAACCCAATCATGGCAGCGACATGATTGACTTCAACAGCCGGGCGATGGCCCCTGGTGCCAAACCCGGCAAGCCTAATTGCATTGCCCGGGGCGAAGGCGATGAGTACGTAATCAGCGGCCAGAAATCGGCCTGGGTATCCAATGGTTCGATCGCACGTTCGGTGGCTCTGCATTGCGCCACCGAGACCGTAGATGGCCAAAGCGGCGGGGGGATCTTCCTGGCGTCACTGGATCTGGAAGGGATCACCCGGGGCAAGCCCCTGCACAAAATTGGTCAACGCGCCCTCAACCAGTGTGAGATCTATTTTGACCAGGTGCGTATACCTGCCAGCCAAATGATTTGTGGCCCCAGTGACTATAGCTTCATGACCGATATGACCTTGTGCCTGGCCAATGGCGGGATGGGTATGATTTTTGTCGGAACCGCCAGGGCGGCTCTGGAGCTCGCACTGGACTATGCCCAGGAGCGCGTCCAGGGCGGTGTGCCGATCATCCAGCACCAGAGTGTCAAGGGTCGGCTATTCACCATGTATCGCAAGGTAGAGGCGGCCCGCTCACTGAGTCGCCGGGTCACTTTGTACAATGCCGCCAGTGACTTGCCCGCGCTGCAGGCTGCCATATCCGCCAAGGTGACCTCTACCCTGACCGCCTTCGAGGTGGCCAGTGATGCGCTGCAAATATTCGGTGGCGCCGGTACCAGCCAGGAGTATCCCATAGAGAAAATTTTTCGCGACGCTCGCGTCTCCATGATCGAGGATGGTTGCAACGAGGTCCTGGGGCTGCTGGCGGGGGATCGACTGGCATAGGTCCACGACTTTCAACTTTCAACTTACGCTAACAGGAGAACAGGATTATGGAATTACGGGAAACCATTGGACGCAGGCGTTCTATCCGCTTTGTTCGCCCCTACAAGGCGGTGGAGCCAGAAAAGATCCAGATGATGTTCGAGGCCGCCCGCATCGCCTCCCACTGGGGCAATGTGCAGAGCCTGCGCGCTGTCGCCGTTTTCAAGAACACGGCGACACAAGAGCAGATCGATGCATTGGAAGCCCCTGTGGTCGGCTGGCAGATTCGCAAGGCGCCGGTGGTCATCGTCTGGTACTGCGACCCCAGTGCGGTAGACGAGCAGGGCGACCGACTGCACGAACTGCTCGATGCGGGCGCCCTGGGCTTTGGTGACAAGGCTGAAAAACGCAAGGCAATGGATGAAGTGATGATACCGATCTTCCACGGCCTCAGGGAGACCTTCAAGGAACCGGGCTTAAACGAGATTGACTGTGGCCAGGGCATTGCCCAGGCCACTTTGATGGCCTTTGAATTGGGGCTGGGCACCTGTTGCCTGGGTTCCCCCGCGGGCGACAAGATATTGGCGGGGCTGGGCGTTCCCGCGCACTGCCGGATGTTGCTGCTGCAAACAGTCGGTTATCCCGCTGAACACTGGGAGGCCGGTGGCCAGCGACCCCGCCAGCCGTTTGAAAAACTGTTTTCCATGAACCAGTATGACCAGCCGTTTCCGCGCAGTGAAGCTGTGGTGGAAGAACTGACACGGGACAAGTTTTTTACCACGCCGGCACCGCTGCCCGAGCGCGAGGATGAACTGGAGTTTTTACAGCGCGCGCTGGAAGTCGACCCACCGGGCTTATTGTAGCAGGAGATAGCAAGATGAAACTGAATGCACATATTGCCGGTGTCGGTATGACCCGGTTTGGCAAATTTCTTGATCGAGGACTCAAGTCCATTGGCGCCGAGGCAGTTGAGGCCGCGCTCAAGGATGCCGGTATCGACAAGTCCGATCTGCAGGCCGCCTGGGTGGGCAATGCCGCCGCCGGGGTGGTAACCGGGCA
>JAUXCW010000281.1 GCA_030618705.1 Gammaproteobacteria bacterium
TCGTACCACGTATCGAGTAAGGGCGTGTAGGTCGACTCGATGATATCGCGTTTGATTTTCAGCGTCGGGGTGAGGAAGTTGTTGGCGGGTAGCCACTCGTCCCTGACCACGGCCAGGAACTGTACTTTTTCAAACTCTTCGATCTTGCTGTTAACCTCTTTCAGCAAGGCCTCCAGTTTCGGGCTGACTTCATCGCGAAATTGCTGATCGTCAAATTTCTTGAGCATGTCCTCTCCGAGCTGAATGACCGCATAGCAGGCCGGCCTGCCGAGGCCGGATACACAGGACAGTTCGATATGGGGGTCGGAGTTGAGCAGGTTCTCGATGGGTACCGGCGCCACGTACTTGCCCTTGCTGGTTTTGAACAGTTCCTTACTCCGGCCAGTGATTCGCAACAGCCCCTCCGGCGAGTACTCACCACGATCGCCGGTCTTGAAAAAGCCGTCCTCGGTATAGCACTCGGCGGCCAGCTCGGCTTGCTTGTAGTAGCCCACCATATTGCCGGGTGATTTAAGCTGGATTTCACCATCATCGCTTATCCGCGTCTCAACATTGGGCCATGGCGCACCGACATAGCCGGGTTTGCGCTTTTCCTTTGTCGAGATGTGAGACAGGCAAAAATCCTCGCTCATACCGTAGGCCTCGACAATCGGCAGGCCGATGCGGTCGTACCACTCGATCAGGTTTTGCGGCAGTGGCGCAGAGCCGCTGCCGACGAGCCGGGCCTCGCCCAATCCCAGCCCCTGGCGGATCTTTTTGCTCACGATACTGTTTACCAGCGGGATCTTCAGCAACAGGTCCAGTTTCTTTTGCGGAAACTTCTGCAGTACACCGATCTGGAACTTGAGCCAGAGGCGCGGCACCGAGATAAACAGTGTCGGGCGGGCCCGGTGCAGATCCTCGACAAAGGTCGCCAGGCTGTCGGCAAAGTAAATATGGCAGCCGCTATAAAAAGAAGCGCATTCCACCGTGGCCCGCTCCATTACATGGGCCAGGGGCAGGTAGGACAATATGCGGTCGTCATCCTTGATACCCAGCCCCATGCCGAATTGCTGCGCGGAAACCGAGGCCGAGCGGAAGGAGTGCATGACACCCTTGGGCCGCCCGGTGCTGCCGGAGGTATAGCATATCAGGCACAGATCATCCGGCGCGGGTGAGGGATTGTCCGGAATCGGCTCGTATTTTGCGATGATGTCATCCCACTTGTCGAAACCGGTCTCCGGTGCCAACGGCAGGGCAATCTTGGGAAGCTCGTCGGGAATACCGGGTTTCATCTCATCCCAGTCATCCAATTTACCGATAAACACCAGTTTTGAATCCGAGTGGCCCAGTATCCACTCGACGCTCTCCGCGTTGAGGGTCGGGTATAGAGCTACCGTCGCATGACCGGCCATCCAGATGGCCAGATCGCACATGACGAAATGGGCGCAATTCTTTGAAATCAAAGCGATATTGCTGTGCTCGGGAAGCTCCAGCGAACGCAGGTGGGCGGCCATCCTCCGCGCCTGGCCCAGGGTTTCGGCCCAGGTATAGTCGACGACCACGCCGCCGCCGATGGGCTGGGTCATATAGACCCGGTCGGGATGGTTCTTCTCCCATTCGTAGGCGGCATCCAGTAGTAGCTTGTCAGCGGTAGCATCCATAGTATTATCCCCTTTTATCCAATCCACATAGGCGCATCAAGAGAAGCGATCCAGCCTTATCTTAAATCTATTGCGCCATTATTCAAAATCATATTCCGTGATAATCTGCTTTCGACGGGTCATTTGATCGGTAAAGTATTCCTCGAAGCACAGGCCGATGTAGCCGCCGGAGATATTGTAGACCTTCTCGTAGCCCAGGTGCTGCAAGGCAATAACCGCGTTGTAAGAGCGCTGTCCCGAGCGGCAGTGGATATATATCGGCTCATCCTCGGGAAGCTCCCGGTATCGCTGCCTCAATTCCGAGAGAGGGATATGCCTGGCGTTGACGATGTGCCCTCTGTCCCACTCCCCCTTTTCCCTTACGTCGAGTATAAAAGCACCCTGCTCTACCAGCTCTCTCACCCGGGTTATCGGTATGTGCTTGAATACCCCGTGGAGCACATTGGAAGCCACATAACCGGCCATATTGACCACATCTTTCGCGGTGCCGAATGGCGGGGCATAGCACAGCTCGAGATCCTTCAGGTTATCGACCGTGGCATTGGCGGTGATTGCCGTGGCGATGACATCCACGCGCTTGTCCACGTTTCCCCGGCCGATGGCCTGTGCGCCGAGAATGCGTCCGGTCGGTTTCTCGAAAACCAGCTTGAAGTGCAGCTCCTCCGAATCCGGCATCAGGCCGACCTTGTCCTTGGGCACAATCTTTACCGCATCGTACTCGATATTCATATCCCCCAGCACGCGTTCATTGAGACCCGTGGCGGCAGCATTATAGTGGAAGACCTTGACCACGGATGAACCGATATAACCGTGATAGCAAACCGGTATGTTATGAATGTGATCGGCCACCGCGCGCGCCTGCCGCTGGGCCGGTCCGGCCAGTGCCAGGTTGATGTAATCGCGCATGATCGAGCTATAAACCTGGATCGCATCACCGATCGCATAGATGTCGGGGTCGCTGGTCTTGTAATTGCGATCTACCCAAATCGAGCCGGATTCACTGAGCTTTAAACCCGCACGTTTCGCCAGGGCGCTCTCCGGCGCAACACCGATACTGAGGACAATGACTTCCGAGCTGATTTTTTTACCGGACTCGAGAATCACCTGATGGGCAGCAAACCCTGCGACCCTGTCGTCAACGGTGAGGTCTACGCCGTTATCGACAAGCTCCTTATGCAGAATCTGCACCATATCGATATCGAATTGATTGAGTACCTGGGGCAAGGCTTCGACCAGTGAGACCGTCTGTCCCGCATCGACCAGGTTCTCGGCAATTTCGATGCCGATAAACCCACCGCCGACAACAGTGACCCGCGACGGTTTCAATTCCTCTATCGCCTTTTGCAGCTTATCGATATCGCCGACATTGCGTATGGTGAAAATATTGGCCTTTTCGATGCCGGGAATCGGCGGGACTACGGGACGGGCGCCGGGTGACAAAATCAGCTTGTCATAGGCTTCACTATAGGTCTCACCGGTGAGGAGGTTCACCACATCCACCGTTTTCTTCTGCCTGTCGATGGCGACGACCTCGCTGTTGACCCTCGCATCGATATTATATTGACTGGCGAACTTCGCAGGGTTCATCAACACCAGATCGTCCAAATGCTTGACCGTGCCACTCAAGTAATACGGCAGGCTGCAGTTCGAAAAGGATACATGAGGCCCTTTCTCGAACATAATGATCTGGTCGTGTTCGCTCAATCGTCGTAACCTCGCCGCTGCCGAGGCACCACCGGCAACACCGCCGACAATCAAATACTTTTTCCCCATCGCCCTTTCACCCCTGTTCAATTCGCGAAGCTCATCCTGCAGGGTAACCCAACAAGGGGGGGTTGTGGAACTTAAGCGTAGCCCTGTTGCTGTAACAGGTAGTAAACTCCTCAACAGCTACCGATAAAACAGGAGTGTACATGACAAAGTCAGTATTGATCACAGGCGCATCCCGCGGCCTCGGCGCGGCCCTGGCCAGGCAGTTTGCCGCCCGCGGCTACAAACTCGCCCTCACAGCACGTCGTTCAGCCGATCTGGACGCCCTCCGCCAGGAGTTACTCGACCAGGCGGCTGAGGTGTGTATCGAAGCATTGGATGTGACGAATTTTGACGCTGTCACAGCCGTGATCCAGGACTGCGCACGGCAACTGGGTGGCCTGGATATCGTAATCGCCAATGCCGGTGTGGCCATTTCCGCGCCTTCGGGTAAAGGCCATTTCGAACATATGCGCAATACCATCGACGTCAACCTCACCGGTGCCATCGCCACATCGGAAGCGGCCCTGGAATTATTCCGCCAGCAGGGCCGGGGCCAACTGGTCGGCATCACCTCCGTCGCGGCGCTGCGGGGTATGCGGGGACACGGCGCCTACAGCGCCAGCAAGGCCGGGTTCAGCAAATACCTCGAAGCGGTGCGCTGTGAAACGTTCAACGAGCCCATTGTCGTTACCGAACTGGCGCCGGGCTATATCGATACGGACCTCAACCGGGCCATGGATAGCCGCCCCTTTCTGGTTAGCGCGGAAAAAGGTACAAAGATCATGGCGGACCTGATCGAACGGCAAGTGGGCTTTCGCTACGTTCCGCCCTGGCCCTGGACACTGGTGGCCCAGGTGCTGAAACTGCTGCCGATCAGCATATTACGGAAGATGTAGGGGCCAATCAGCGCCACTATTCCAGCGGTTCGTTGGGCTCTGTTCCCTTTGGTCGAGTTGAACCAAAATCCAAAGGCTCTGTCATAGCTTGTGCAACAGGTAAATCCACAACAACCAACTCAGGAAGCGATGCGATGAACTCAAGAAACGGAATCAGTGGCGCGGCTATTGCAGGGATTCTCGCCGTGGGTGCGATGGGCGCAGCGTCAGTAC
>JAUXCW010000353.1 GCA_030618705.1 Gammaproteobacteria bacterium
GTTTCCGGCTTCGTGGTCCAGTTATGTAAATGGTTGGCCGCGAGGCCCTTGCCGCCGGTGGCGGCGGTCGTTCTGGGTGTCATCGTGCCCACGGTGCTGACGGTGGCGATGGTGTATACCCTGCACAGCCTCAAGGGTACCCCGGAACCGGTCCAATCCACTATCCCGGTGGTGGTGATGTCGTTGATCGGCTTTTTCTATTTTTCCTATCGCACGGTTCGCGGCGACTACCTGGAGTAGTGTTACAGCGCGTTTCAGTATCAGGGCTTTTTCTTTAATGGCGCATAACCGCTGAATTCGCTGTCGCCGGCAGTCTTGTCCGTTGCCGCCTTGCGTCGCTTGCCCTTGTTCTTCTTGTCCCGGTGCCGCTGTTTCGGTGTGACCGGGCTTTTGCTGGAGCCGGACTTGCGTTTTTTACTGCTCGCGGCCTTGCCGGAGGATTTGAGTTTTTTCGGGCCGCGGTAGTTTCCTGCCACTTCCGCTATGTTGCGACGCTCGAACTTCAGCTTCAGGTAGCGCTCGATGCCGGCCATCAGGTTCCACTCGGGGGCACTGACCAGGCTGATAGCCAGGCCCTGTTGACCCGCCCGACCGGTGCGACCGACGCGATGCACGTGTTCATCGCCGCTGCGAGCGATATCGAAATTGATGACCAGGTCGATGCCCTCGACGTCGAGGCCCCGGGCGGCGAGGTCAGTTGACAGTAGTATCCTGGCCCCGCCCTGGCGGAAATTATTCATGATGCGGTTGCGGGCGGACTGCGGCATCTCGCCGTGAAGTACCGCGGCGGGGAGTGTCTGTTGCTCGAGGAACGTGCCCAGCTGGTCCGCCTGCAAGCGGGTATTGCAAAATACCAGGCACTTGCGCCAGCTCTCGTTCTGGAGCAGCCACAGCAGTATTTTCAGTTTGTGATCACGGTCGTCGGCCAGCAGGATTTGCTGGCGTATATCGCTGTGTTGCTGGCCGCGGATGTCGATCGCGATAGTTTCCGGCTGATTGAGCAACTGCTCGCCGATACCCCTCAAGCCCTTGCGCTCCAGGGTGGCAGACAACAGCAAGGTCTGCCGCTGCGCCTTGCAGTGCTGGGCAATCAGCAGGACCTCGTCACCAAAGCCCATATCCAGCATGCGGTCGGCCTCGTCGACAATCAATACCTGCAAGTCGTCGAAATCCACAGTGCTGTGGCTCAGGTGCTCCATTAACCTGCCGGGGGTCGCTACCAATAGCTCCGGATTCTTGCGCAATGTGGCCACCTGGCGCTTGAAGTCATCGCCACCGGTCAGTGATGCGATTCGCAGCTGGGTCGAGCCGATGAGCTGCTGGCAGTGCACAACCACCTGCTGGGCCAGCTCCCTGGTCGGTACCAGCACCAGGGCGAGGGTACCGCTGTGGCGATGGAGTGTCGGGTCCAGGTTCAACAGGCGATGCAGCGTGGGTAACAGGTAGGCAAGGGTTTTGCCGCTGCCGGTGCGGGCGCTGACCAGCAGGTCGACGCCCTCCATGGCCCGGGGGATCAGGGCAGCCTGTACCTGAGTGGGCTGATCAAAGCCCAGCTGTTCTATGGCGGCGAGCAGGCGCGGGTGTAACGCGGTTTGACTGAATGGCATGGCGGCGTCTACTGCTGAGTGGGAACCGGGCACTGTAGCACCGGCGCCGATTCAGCTCCAGTGCATCGAAATCCTGTGGCAAATCAAATTTCCTCTCATTTGTGGCGAAAGGTCTTTTCTATTCAGCGCCGGTGTCAGTAAGCTGGACTGTGGTCAATGTGGTTTATCTTAAGGGGGCGGTATGGCTATCAAGAATTTTAGTGACAAGGTGGCGGTGGTCACCGGTGGCGGCAGCGGTATCGGCCAGGCGCTGGCCTTGCAGCTGGCTGACAAGGGCTGTCATCTGGCGCTGGTGGATGTCAATGCCAAGGGCATGGAGGAGACCCGGCGCAAGGTGGCGAATAAGGAGGTGGAGATCACCATGCACGAGGTGGACGTCAGTGACGAGGCGGCCATGGAGGATCTGGCGACGGAAGTTATCGAGGCCCACGGCAAGGTCAATCTGCTGTTCAACAATGCAGGTATCACCTACGCCAAGTCCTTCGAGGGCCACAGTCTCGACGACTGGCGGCGCATCATCGGCATCAATATATGGGGGGTGATCTACGGTTGCCACTTCTTCCTGCCCTATCTGCAGGATAGCGCAGGGGAGGCCCATATCATCAACCTGTCTTCCATGGTGGCGTTTATGGGGCCGCCGCAGCAGACCTCTTACACCACCACCAAATCGGCGATCAAGGGCTTCAGCGAGTCCCTGTGGGCGGAGTTACATGGGGAAGGCATCGGCGTCACGGTGGTGCACCCAGGGGCGATACGCACCAATATCATGGATGAAGCGTTAAAGAGCGCGGAGGACAAGGACGGCTTTGCCCGCACCAAGGAGCTGGTCGACAAAATGGCGATGCCGGTGGACAAGGCCGCGAAAAAAATACTCAAGGCGGTAAGAAAGGACAAGATGCGGGTGGTAATTGGTGCCGACGCGATGTTGTTCGAAGGTGCCAAGCGCGCCATGCCGGACCAGATTCACAAGCTGTTTTTGCTGCAGCCAAAGTGAGGCGGCACTCCCACCCGGCTACAAGCCCGGGTGGGAGTGCTGTCGCGGCCTGGGTCTTATCGTAGCCTGGCGATGACGTCGTTGGCGTAGCCTTCCAGGTAAGCCCGCTTCTGGTCGAGGGTGCTGTTGGGCGCGACAGTGAAGGCGAAGGGCAGGCTGAGAATACCCTCGACGCCGGCATCGATCAGGCGCTTAATATCGTCGAGATCATTGAGCGTGGCGCTGTACAGCGGCACGATCATATGAAACGGCTCATTGCTGCGGCCGTATTCGGCGCGCAGGGCGTTGAGCTGCTCCACGGTTTTCAGTGCGTCATCGATGGTCTGGCCCGGTCCCATCCAGCCGTCGCCGACACGAGCGGCCCGGCGCAATGCCGCCTTGGACGTGCCGCCGATATAGATCGGCACCGGTTGCTCGGGTACCGGCGTCATCTGCAGTGGCGGAAAGTCGAAAAACTCGCCGTGGTGCTCGACCATTTCCCCGGTCCATAGCTTGCGCATCACCTCGATACATTCATCGAAGCGTTTGCCGCGGGTTTTGAAATCGACGCCGAGCAGATCGAATTCTTCCTTCACCCAGCCGGCGCCGGCGCCCAGGCAAATACGGCCGCCGCTAAAGTAACTGGCGCTGCTGGTGGCTTTGGCCAGTTCGACCGGGTGGCGCAGGGGTACGATATAGACGTTGGTGACAAACTGAAGTTTTTTGGTCCTGGCGGCCAGTGCCGCGGATAGCG
>JAUXCW010000053.1 GCA_030618705.1 Gammaproteobacteria bacterium
TTCGCTATGATAAAGGCGTGCTTTCCATTATAGATAGTGGTCTGCGAGTGCCGCCGGGCCTGAGCACGGGCTTGCGAGGCGATTTGGATTTTGGCCGGGGTATCGGCCAACTCTACCTGCCTGGTCTTGAACTCAAGGACAGTGATGGCGCCCAGTTATTAAAGCTGGATAACCGGGCGGAAATACGAATGAGTAGCAAGGCAGATGAATTTCATCTCTCATCCGCCGATCTCGGTCTTGCCTTTGTTCGAAAAGCTGATGGCGGCTGGAAAATCGAGGTGGCAGACCTTGCCGGCTTGCATTCGCATTCGCCCTTGTTGCAGCGCTTTGCGCTGGATAACGGCCAGTTTCAGCTGTCGTCCGCAAACGGGACCGAGCCTTACCTCATCGCCGGCAGCATGGAATACCAATACCCGCTGTTAATAGTCGATAGTGCTCCGGTGAACGATTATCACTTTACAGGCGAATTCGGTGGGGAGGCACTGTATCTGGATATCAACGAAGGGGTGAATATAGTCATCGAGGACGGCGTCGAGATGCACAGTGTCGGGGTCGGCTACAATTTGCCCGCCATACTCGACTTGCTTGAAGCGCCAGGCGGAAGTGAGCAACAGCCTGTCAGTGAGCAAGCCGACAGTGTTGACCCCGTACCCGCAACAAATAAAAGAACCGGCACTGAAACCGGCGGCCTGGACTTCCGCTTGTTTGCCACAGACAGTGAAATCGGGCTGGGCGATAAGTACAAAGTCCTGGCCGACTCCCTGGAGCTTCACTACAGTGGCGGCGAGACCCGCGTAGAACTCCACCACCTCAAAGGCCGCGCAACCTTGAAAATGGTCGGCGACCAGGTTGAAATGCGCGGAAAGGGCTTTGGCCAGGAATTTTTAGAAAACATCATTACCCTCTCGGATTTCAAGGGCGGTGAAATGGAATTTGGCCTAAAGGGGGCCTTCAATGAGTTTGACGCTGGCCTGCGGATCACCGATACGGTGCTTGTCGACTTCAAGATGCTCAATAATATGTTGGCCTTTATCAACACATTGCCCGGCTTGCTGACCTTCAAACCGCCTCACTATGACACACAGGGGCTACCGACAAAGGAAATCTATGCCGCTGTCCATTTCAAGGATAAGCTTTTAGATCTTACCTCACTACTTATCGATTCCGACGAACTCGACCTGCAAGGCACCGGATGGATCGATTTTAACAAGGATACCACCGATATCACTTTCAACCTGGTTACCGGCGCCGCGGAAAGCGTAAAAAAAATACCGGTACTGGGTTATATCCTGGCGGGTGACGAGGATAAGAATTCCGTGAGCCTGATGGTCAAGGGCGATTTACATTCGCCGGAGGTCAGCAACACCGCGGCCAGGGAGGTGGTCACTTACCCGTTGCAGCTAATCGGGCGGACACTGCTATGGCCGGAGCACGCAGTGAAAAAAATGGCGGATGAAAGCCAGGGCGAGTCCGATTGAACCCGCCAATCAATGGCTTATCGATTCTCCAGCCGATTGTAATCGAGTAGCGCGTTATCAATTGGCGCCGTGTCGTGGTGGGCCGCCATGACCTTATCACTGTGCTGCCAGAACTCTGGCGAGGTGCGGCGCACGCCGTAGCGGTCCATTAGCGCGGCATAGGACGCTTCGTCGGTCAAGTTGCCCATGCGCTCGACCAGTGCCGGCAAGTCCTCTTCCTGAACCAGCCAGTAGGCGTTGGGATAGGAGCCGATAAAATCCTTGACCACGGTCAGCGTGTCGTTTTCAGGTTGCAGGTTGCTGGACTCCTTGAACAGGCTGGTGATATTGCTATGGGCCCTGTTGAGGATCACCGAGTAGTAGTGAACTGTATCGCCGGACTCCACCGCGAGGTAGGTCAGCTCCGACAGTAGCGAGACAGGGAGTCCCTCTAGCGCCTGCATTTGTTGCAAACTCTCGAGTTGGGCGGCGGGGACCGATGCCGGGTCCAGGTCATAGCTGTGATTCAGTACGGGCGCCAATCTTTCCTGCAACATGGCGTAGAGCTCCAGCTTCGGGTTATCCGTTTTATAAGTAATGCGGGGCGGTTGGTCGAAGCCGGCACGTGAGCCAAAAATGTAGGATTGTTGTTTTTTACTGGCCCCCGCATACCACTTTTCGCGCTCGGCGATGCGGGTTTCCGGCGGCAATAAAGCCAGGAAGTTGAATTCGCCTTCCATTCGCAGGAAGTCCATATAGAGGCGGGTGGTGAGCTGGTGACCCATATTGCCGAATACATCGTAGCCCGCGACCAGTAAGTAATAGATACGCTCGAGTATCGGGTAGTCGATGAGCCAGGCGGTCTCCGGTGTCGGGCCCACCAGCCCTTCAACCACCGAGGCACTGTCAAAGTGGCGGAATACCGTCAGCGCGGCGTTTCGGTTGTTGCCGTCGCCGTCCCAGACCAGGTCCAGCGTCAGGTATTCGCCGTTGGGCATAAACTTCTTCAGAGCCGCTGATTTTGCCTTGAGGTAAGCATCCTGGGCTTTAGAGTACTTATGCCAGGTAGAAACTGGCGCCGCGGTACTTCCGGCTTGCGAGGGGATGCGCAGGTTGGCCTCCTGGGAATTAAGGAAAGCCGTGGCCTCCTCGGGAAATAAAGATTTTGGCGGGCTGAAGAAAACCCAGAAATTATCCCTGATGACGTTCAAGGCGACCTGTCCCCGGCACACGGGCCCCTTGATAAAGTTCATGATCGTGAACTTTGACTCGTACAATAAAAATTCCCAGCGACTCTCCACCGGAATCGGCTCAAAGGCGATAAAGGGGTTGGCAGCCACCTCCGGCTCGTAGGACGGCAGCTCTTCGACCGTGTAGTCGGCTTCGAGAAACAGTTGATTCAACCAGGCCAGGCGCTCGCTGTTCAAGGCATAGGGCATATGGGTTTTATCCAGCGTGATCGTGTGGTCACGCCATATTCGATAATAGAATTTCTCTACGCCCGGATCATCATAAGGTCGGCGTGTGGCGAGATGGGATATGGGCTCCCCGGGTGGCGTCGAAGAGCGCACTATTTTAAATAATTCGCCATCGCCCAGGTCGTCAAAATACAGGTGGGCCAGAAACCAGTGCTCGTAGAGGTAGCGGCTCATCAATTGTTGTTTAAGGCTGTCGCCGTTGAGAAAGGTCTCCCAGCGATCGACATTGGTCTGGGCCTCCGCACTCAGAGGTTCCGGCCTCGTCATATGTGCGCCGTTCTCAAGCCATAGCTCGAGGGTGTTGAATTCAGCTTCGGGGAGGCCCTGCATGCCATAGGGCATGCCCCATTGCGGATGCTCCTCGGCGAAATCGTCAATTTCATCGGGTTTCGGACAGGCCTGTTTTCGATCCAGGTCCAGGGTGATGCTGTCCGGTAACAAGGGGGCGTCGGGTAGCGGGTTGTCCCGCTTGAGTTGCAGCATATGGTGCATCACACTGGCTTGCAGGTTTGCCGTGGGGGATTGCCGGTGTTCGTTGAGTACCGGATAGAAACCCTTCTCCCGCCACTGCGCCGTGGTCTGTGCGTCTTCGAGCAGCCGGGTGGGCATGGCGGCTTTGAGGCGAGAAGAGTCATAGACCTTCTCCTTGCTGGCGCCGCGGTCGATGCCCTCGGCGGATATCATATTGAGCTGGCAGGGGGAATCGTAACAACCGTGGCAGACGACGCAGCGTTGTTCAAGAATCGGTTGTACCTGGTTGAGGTACACCGAGCCGGCATCCGACGAGGTGGCTTCCATCCGCTCACGGGGTTCAGCCGGACCGAAAATAGTATCCCAGCGGTCGCTGGCGTACATGGCGCAGCCGCTGATGGTAAGCAGCAGTACAAGGGAAAATAGGGTTTTGTAAGGGCTTTTTCCCCGGACCGAAACGACCTTGTGTTCCGTCATCTGCTTGTGACCTCTGTAGGGTGTCTGTCGTGATGAACGACTCGCCAATTTATAGCGTACCCGGCATTATCAATGCTGATTAGTGTGGCGTCAATTCATTCGACCATCGATCCGGGATCATTTAATCCGGCAAGCCCAGTACCCGCTTGGCGATTACATTGAGCTGGATCTCGGAGGTGCCGCCGGCAATGGTCAGGCCGTACACCTGGAGCCAATCCCGAACCGACTGCAGCTCTTGCTCGGCAAAACCCGGGCCCTCCCAGCCCAGGCCACGGCTGCCCATCAGGTCGATATTGAGTTGCAGTTTGCGCTTGTCCTGTTCCGTGCCGATGTATTTGAGAATGGTGGCGGTAGCCATGGCGGCGGCGGGATTGAGCTCCATCTCCTCTGCCACCCGCTGGTTGGTGAGCGCAATGGCCCTGGCTTGCATGGCGTGCTCGACAATCCGTTGGCGCAGCCAGCCGTCGCACACGGGCCCGGATTGCGCCAGGTAGCGCTTGGCCAGTACCGCCGGCTCCGGTTTCGGCGTGGCGAAGCTGCGCTCCAGCTGGGCCATGGCGCGGCGCTCAAACTGCAACAGGTGTTTGGCGACGCCCCAGCCCTGGTTGAGCTCACCCAGTAGATTGTCGGCGGGCACCCGCACCCGGTCGAAACGGGTTTCGCAGAATGGTGAGTGGCCGGAAATCAATTCAATGGGGCGAACCTCGATCCCGGGGCTCGCCATATCGACTAACAGGAAGCTGATGCCGTCATGCTTGGGCGCCTCCCTGTCGGTGCGAACCAGGCAGAATATCCAGTCCGAGTCGTTGGCCATCGATGTCCAGATTTTACTGCCCTCAACTAGGAAACCGTCATCCGTAAGCCCCGCTCGACACTGTACGCTGGCCAGGTCCGAGCCGGCATTGGGCTCGCTGTAACCCTGGCACCAGCGAATCTCGCCCCGGGCGATAGCCGGCAGGTGCTGGCGTTTTTGCTCCTCGCTGCCGAAGTGCAGGATGGTGGGGCCGATCATCCATACGCCCATGCCGACCAGGGGAAGACGGCAGTTCAATGCGCTCATTTCCTCTTGCAGCACCCTCGCCTGATCGGGCTCGAGCCCGCCGCCGCCGTATTCAACGGGCCACTCGGGCACGGTCCAGCCGCGGTCGCGCATGGATTCAAACCATTGTCGCTGGTCATCGGAGCTAAACGTTCGCTTGCGTCCGCCCCAGAAGGTCTGGCCCTGGGTGCCAGCATTTCGCATGCTGGCCGGGCAATTCTGCTCCAGCCAGCGGCGGGTGTCGTCACGAAAGGTCTCGATAGCTTGCTGATTCATGGTGATCGCTCGTTGGATTGCAGGTGGCGGCTGCCCTCGACAGGGGTACGCTCAGCTGTTAGCTGTGCGCCGGACATCCAGCATACGAAAGTCGGCGCCGGTGGGGTTCTGGTATATGCGCAGGTCAAACTCCGGGGCCACGGCCAGGGTATGGTCAAAAATATCGGCCTGGATTGCTTCATAGTTTGCCCAGGCCTTGTCCGCGCTGAAAACATAAATTTCTATCGGCAGGCCGTATTGGCTTGGGGGTAACTGCCGCACCAGAAAAGTCATATCCTTGTTGATCATCGGGTGGTGCCCCAGGTAGGCGACGATATAGGCGCGGAATGTGCCGACGTTAGTCAGGTGGCGGCCATTGGCAAGACTGTCGCCGACGATGTGTGCCGTACGGTTGAAGGCTTCCAGTTCCTTCCGCTTGTTCTCGATGTACTCGGCGATATACTGGATCTTCCCGTAACGGTCGAGCATTTTCTGGTCGCAGAAGCGAATAGTGCCGATGTCGATATTCACAGACCGCTTGATGCGCCTGCCACCGGACTCGGCCATGCCGCGCCAGTTTTTGAACGACCCACTGATCAGCGCATAGGTTGGGATGGTGGTAATCGTTTTATCCCAGTTCTGTACCTTGACCGTCGTCAGCGCGACCTCCAGCACATCGCCGTCGGCACCGTAATTCGGCATTTCGATCCAGTCACCCACCGCTACCATCCGGTTTGCGGCCAGCTGAATGCCGGCGACAAAACCGAGAATCGAATCCCGGAAGACCAGCGTCATGACCGCCGCGAGCGCGCCGATCCCGCTCAGCAGGTAGAGGGGTGTCTTGTCCAGAATGATGGAAATGACAAAGATGGCCGTCATGAAAAACAGCACGATTTTTAGTATCTGGATAAACCCCTTGATGGGGACATCTCTGGATGCGGGGAACTCTTCGTAAACATCTTCACCTGTATCGAGCAAGGCATAGAGTACAAGCATCAGGATGACAATCATGTAAATCAGCAGTGCGCGGGTGACGAAGGTGATAGCAGAGTCATAGCCCTCCAGCGCGATCGGCGTCAGCTTGTAGATGATCAGCGCCGGGACGAGATGCGCTATTCGGTTGAGGACGCCCGGGCGCAGGACAGCATCGTCCCATTTGGATTCCGATCTGGAGGCGACAAAGGCCAGTGTCGAGACGATATAACGTTTGGCGATAAAGTTTGCCACCGCGCTCAATAGAAGCACCGCAATAACAGCACTTCCGCTTACGATATAAGGGGTCAGATCTTCGCTAATCCCCAGGCTCAATAGCCAGTCTTGTAGCGTTTCCATCATCTGGTTTTGCTTCACGGTCACCTACCTGATCAGTTTAATGTGAATTCGGTCTTACAGTACTCAAGGTGTATCGTCGAGCGAGTCCATATCACCATGGACGGCGGCGCGAAACAGTTTTTCCAGATCCCCGGCACTGACCACCCTGGCATTGGTGGGGGTCGACGGATCCGCCAGGGCCATCCGGCCAATATCCCCGGCGCGGGAATCATCGATGCCGACCTGTGCCAGTGTGTTGGGAATATCCAGCTGTTCCCGTAGCGACAGGATATAGTCGATCATCGCTTCACTGCCCGGGTTCTCGATGCCCAGCACCAGGCAGAGGTGCGCCATACGATCCTCGATCGCATCGGCATTCTGGCGTAGCCCGTAGGGAAGTAAAATTGCGTTGGCCAGGCCGTGCTGGATATCGTAGAGCGCACCGAGCTGATGCGCCACCGAGTGGATCGAACCGAGCCCTTTCTGGAATGCGGTGGCACCCATCGAGGCCGCTACCAGCATCTGGCCGCGTGCTTCCAGGTTGCTGCCGTCGGCGACGGCGATGGGAAGGTATTGCGTAATCATGCGAATCGCCTCGATGGCGATGGCGTCGGCCATGGGGTGAAAGCCGGGTGCGCAGTAGGCTTCGATTGCGTGCACAAGTGCGTCGATCCCGGTCCAGGCCGTAATATTGGCGGGCAGGCCCAGGCTCAACTGCGGATCGGAGATAATAATTCCCGGTAGCATCCGCGGATGGAAAATAATTTTTTTGCCCGGGGCAGCCTGATCCAGAATCACCGCGGCGCGGCCGACTTCCGAGCCGGTACCGGCAGTGGTGGGGATGGCGATAATCGGTGCTATGGCACTGGCGTCCGCCCGGGTCCAATTGTCGTCGACGTCGATAAAATCCCATAGTGGGCGGGATTGGCCCGCCATTAGCGCTATCGCCTTGCCGGCGTCCAGGGCGGAACCGCCGCCGAGGGCGATCACGCCGTCGCAGCGGTTTTGCCGATAGCAATCCACGCCGCCCTCGACATTATCGTCGGTGGGGTTGCCCTTTACGTCGCTATACAGTTGGTAAGCCAGCCCGGACCGGTCGAGAACCTCGCGGCTTATACGCGCGGGATCGAGTTCGACCAGGGCGTGGTCGGTAACCAGCAGTGGCCGTGTGATACCCAGTTGCGCGCAGGCCGCGGGCAACTCCGCGATGCGACCGTTGCCGAACCAGATAGTTGTGGGGTAATTCCAGTTGGCGTTGGCTAGCGGCATATCAATGTTCCAGTCGCAGGTGCCAGGATTTAACCCGTGTCACATGGTCGTATCCCAGCGCGGAAAGGGTAATTCCGCGGCCGGTGTTTTTTACCCCGGTCCAGGCCAGCGCCGGATCCAGATAGTCGCAGCGGTTCATAAACACGGTGCCGGTGGCAACTTGCCGCCCCAACCGGCCCACGGCGTCGGCATCCTCGGTCCAGAATGACGCGGTGAGTCCGTAGTCGGAATCGTTCATCAGGGCGACTGCCTGCTCGTCGTTTTCGACACGCATTATACCCACCACCGGGCCGAAACTCTCCTCGCGCATGACGTCCATGGCATGATCGACATCGACCAGTACATGGGGGGACAGGTAGGGTGTCTCGGGCCGGGACGCCGGGAACAGGCTCTCGTCGACCAGGGATTTTGCCCCCATTCGCACCGCCTGCGCGATCTGGCCACGCACATAGTTTGCCGCAGCGGTTTTAACCATGGGGCCGAGGTTGACCTCCGGTTGCAGGGGGTTGCCGAGTCGGTATTGCCGGGTGGTGGCGACAAAGCCCTCGACAAACTCCTCATAGACATCGCCATGCACATAGATGCGCTCGATGCCGCAGCAGGATTGGCCGCTGTTGAAAAATGCCCCCTCGACCAGGTTGGCGACGGCGTAGCCGATATCGGCATCGGCGCGTACATAGGCCGGGTCCTTGCCGCCGAGTTCGAGTCCGCAGGGAATAAACTTTTGTTGCAGGCTCTGCTGTACGGCGACGCCGCCGGCCACCGAGCCGGTAAAAAACACCCCATCGACGCCGGGGTGGCTGACCAGGCCGGCGGTATCGGCGTGGCTTAGGAACAAAGCTTGCAATACCCCTGCGGGCAAGCTTGCGGCGGCCGCCTGTAAGTAACGCTCGGCGACCAGCGGTGTCTGGTGCGAGGGTTTGATGATAACGGTATTACCGGCCATCAGCGCGGGGATGATCGCATTGACCGAGGTGAGCAGGGGGTAGTTCCAGGGGCTGAGTACCGCCACTACACCCAGGGGCAGGCGCTCGATACGCCGGTCGAAGCCCTCGATGGCAACGGGTCGATGATCCTCCAGGGCATCGGCGGCAATGTCGATCATATAGCGGGCGCGCTCGGCAAAGCCCGCCAGTTCGCCGGGTGTCTGGCTGACCGGCCTGCCCATTTGCCAGCTCAGTTCCCCGGCGTGTTCCAGGTTATGATCCAGCATCGCATCGACAAATGCGCCGAGCATTTCCCTGCGGGTGGCCAGCGGTGTCCGGCTCCACTCATTGAATGCATCGCGCGCGGTCACCAGTGTGCGTTCACTATCCGCGGGTTTATCGGCAGGCCTGGAGCAGTAGACCGAATTGTCCACGGGGCTGATGGTCTGGATCATCGACATGCTTCGCCCTTAAATGATTTCGAAATAGCGCTGTAACTGCCAGTCGGTTACGGCCTTGTGCTGTTGCTGTTCTTCCCACTCACGGCTATAGGCGTAGTGGTCGACAAAGTCGTCGCCAAACAAATCCCTGGCGGCCGCGGAGGACTTCAAACGGGCGGCGGCTTCGCCCAGACTCGTAGGTAGTTGCAGGGCCTTTTTGAAATGGCCGCTATAGGCGTCCCCGGTGAAGGGTTCCCCCGGTTCGATTTGCTGCTCGATCCCCCATATGCCCGAGCCTATGGCGGCGGCCAGTGCCAGGTAGGGGTTGATATCCGCGGCGGCGATACGGTACTCCACACGCTGGGATTTCGCGCTGCCCGGAATGGCGCGCAATGCGCAGGTGCGGTTGTCGATGCCCCAGGAGGCCGCGGTCGGCGCCCAGAAACCGGGAACCAGCCGGGTATAGCTATTGCAGCTGAGCGCAACCATGGACAGAAACTCCGGCAACAGGCGTTGCTGCCCGCCGATAAACCAGCGCATGGTGTCGGATAGTTTGTGGGGTTTGGCATCGTCGTGGAATACGGAGCTGCCGTCCTCGCGATAAAGGGAAATATGTAAGTGGCCCGACTGCCCGGGATAATCGTTCGACCATTTGGCCATAAAGGTCGCCATCAGCTCGTTCTGCTGCGCCAGCACTTTAGTAAAGGTTTTAAACAGTACGGCGTTGTCCGCGGCTCGCAATGCCTCGCTGTGCTCGATCGCCGCTTCCAGCACGCCGGGTCCGGTTTCGGTGTGCAGGCCCTCCAGGGGTATATCCATGGCTTCGCACATTTGTAACAGCTGATGGTAGAGCTCGCCATGGGTGGAGTTGCGCAATATCGAGTAACCAAAGTTGCCCGGCGTCATCGGCTGTAGGTGCCGGTAGTCTTTTTGTCGCACACTGTGCGGGCTTTCATTGAACATAAAGAACTCGAATTCCGCTGCGGCCCTGGCTTCGAGGCCCTGGCCTCGCAGGCGGGCGAGCACGCGCTTCAGTATGGCCCGGGGGCAAACCGTGGCCGCACCGTCATCGGCAAAATCCGCCAGGAACAACACCGAGCGATCGCCCTCGGTGGGGAGGGCGCGGCAACTGCCGGGGTCGATGCGGGCCCAGGCATCGGGGAAGGCTGTTTTCCAGCCGGTATAGGAGTCCTTGCCGTAGAGCTCGTCATTGCTGTCCCAGCCGAAAATAACATCGCAAAACCCGAAGCCGTCATCCAGCGCCGAGAGAAACTTATTCTTGTTGACGTACTTGCCCCGCATGACGCCGTCGCAGTCAGTGACGGCAAGCTTGATGTTTTCGACGCCAAGCTCTTCAATCAATTTTTTCGCTGACCGGCTGTCGCGAACATCGGATGGTTTCATGCATGACTCCTTGCTGGCAGAGTTGTCGTGTGTTTCTAACAGATTATCTATGGATAAATGGCACTTGGTTTATAACAAAAACCCATAAGATATTGAGTTCACTATTGTGGTTGGGCAAGAGAGCGGGACTCCCAAGTCAAGACTCGAGCTAGGCGCCCCCCCGATAATACATCCATGTAGGCTCGGGCGCCGGGTCCAACCGGCGCACGGTCCTGCCTTGGAAGTCCCGCTCCCTCCGTCAATATTGCTTATTTAAGCACCATTAATCTATGCTTATGTCGCTGTCGCGGACTTTTCGACGGTCTGCCTCAATCCCGATTCCATCAATATTTTTTTGCTGAATTCCGTGTTTTCCAGTAGTCCACTGTATTTGGCCTCCAGCCGATTCCTTCTCAGCTTCAGTGTCGGCGTCAGCAAGTCGTTCTCTATCGTCCACGACTCTTCGCAGACCAGGATATGATCCAGCCGCTGGTGGGGCTCCAATTGACTGTTTACCCTGTCGAGCAAACTGTTGAGCTGTCGACGGGCGCTGTCGTCCACTGATTCCGGCCCCTCGCTCATGACGACCAGGGCGATCGGTTGCTTGCGACCGCTACCCATTACGCAGACCTGCTCGACGGTGGGCTCGCCGGCCAGAAGCGCCTCGATGGGTACCGGTGCAACATACTTGCCCTTGCCTGTCTTGAACTGCTCCTTGACCTGGCCGACGATTTTCCAGGCTCCCTCGTGTATTTCCGCCAGGTCGCCGGTATGGAACCAGCCATCGGTAAAGGAGGCCGCCGTGACCTCGGCATCGAGGTAATATTCCTTGAATACGGCGTCGCCCCGCACCAGCACCTCGCCATTTACCGCCTGGCGCATTTCGATACACTCGACCGGGAGGCCGATGGTGCCCAGGTGCTTGCGCTCAAAGGGCATATTGCCGCAGGACAGACCGGTGGTTTCCGTCATGCCCCAGCCCTCGCTGATCGGTATGCCGAGTTTGAAGAACCATTGCAGCACAGCGGGGGATATGGGGGCGGAGCCGGAGCCAAAGAGTCGGGCCTGGTCCAGCCCCATGGACTTGCGTATCCTGCTTGCGATAATTTTGTTGGCGATGGGTATGCGCAGCAGTCTCTGCAGTTTTTTATTCGGCATATCGCGCAATATTTGCGCCTGGAAGCGCGTCCAGAGCCGTGGTACCGAGACAAAACAGGTGGGCCTGGAATAGAGTAAATCCTCAGCAAAGGTATCCAGGCTTTCGATGAAATAGACCTCGATGCCTGCGGCAATGCTGACGATTTCCAGCACGGATCGCTCCGTGATGTGAGCCAGGGGAAGGTAGGAGAGAAAACGGTCTCCGGCTTGTGGGCTCAGTTTGTCGATGGTGGCGTGGCTGGCTGCGGCGAAATTGCCGTAGGAGAGTACCACGCCCTTTGGGGTGCCGGTGCTGCCCGATGTATAACAGATGGTCATGGTGTCACCGGGCACGGGCTCGGCGATTGCCTGCAGGGGAGAGAAAACTTGCAGCCAGTCCCGCCACTGCTCGTTGGCGGCAACGGTCGGGTATGGCAAGGCAATACGCAGTACGTCCGCCGCAATAGCCTCTTCGACAGTCTCGCGGCGATCGAGCTTGCCGACGATAATCGCCACGCTGCCGCTGTGGCGCAGGATGTACTCGATGGTGTTACGGCCCGCCGTGGCGTAAATGGGAACGCTGACCATGCCTGCCATCATGATGGCGAGGTCGGCGATAAACCACTCGGCACAGTTCCTGGCCAATATGGCGATGCGGCTGCCCGGCCGGAAGCCCTGGTGTTGCAAACCGGCGGCGATGCGGCGCGCATGGTCGTCGACCTCGGCCCAGCTAAAGCTGTGCCATATTCGGTCCAGGGGTTGGTGGAGCCAATTCGCGTCGGGTCGCTGCGCCACATGGGCGGCGAATTGCTGCAACGGGAGCGGGTAGTTCATAGGTATTTCACCGGTTTGCACCGTCCCCATCAGCTTTCTTCCTAGTGTAAACAGGCTTTGGCCAATATTGAACCATTTCCTGCGCAGTTTATTCGGCAATTTATTCGGCAATCGGTAAATCAGTGTTGAACAGGTACCAGCGCCCGCGAGCCGGTCAAAAATCGACATGAACAAGAAGTAAATATACAGCGGCGGCGGGGGTTGGTAGATTCGCACTCTGTGATCCGCCCAGGGCCATCGTGGCCGCAAGCTTGTCTCGCCCCGGGGCGAAGCAATTTACCCTTACCTGGAATCACCACCATGAACGATTCTCGCATCCACTACCCTCCACTCATGCCCGACCTGTTAGTCGAGGGGCTCAATCGATACGACGAGCAACCCTGCCTGTATCTCGGCGACAGCGTGGCGACGTACGCCGATGTGCGCAAGGCCACCAGTCAAATGGTGCAGGCGCTGCAATCCAAAGGCCTGGGTGTGGGCTCGCGAATCGCCGTTATTTCCGGCAACCGACCGGAGGTGTTGTCCAATATCGCGGCGATGCAATTGGCTGGTTGTTGCGGCACGCCTCTTCACCCCATGGGGTCGCTGGACGATCACGTCTACGTGCTGGAAAACGCCGAAATCGATGCGCTGGTCTACGATCCCACCCTGTTTGAGGAGCGCGCCGCTCAATTACAGGAGCGAGTGCCGGCGCTGGTGCATTTACTTGCCCTGGGCCCCACGGATGCCGGGGAAGATTACCTGGCGCTGGCCGACAGCTTTGAGCCCATGCCCCTGGTGGCGGCGAAAGTCAGCCCCGACGATGTCTGCTCACTCGGTTTCACCGGCGGCACTACCGGCAAGCCCAAGGGTGTTCTGCAAACCTATGCCGCCACCGCTTACATGACCATGATCCAGGCGGCGGAGTGGGAATTCCCCGATGATTTGCGCATGCTGATCGCGACGCCCTTGTCCCATGCCGCGGCCGCGTTTTTTGTTCCCGTGCTGCAACAGGGCGGGGCCTTCTATGTGATGCAGGGGTTCAGCCCGGAGGAATTCTTCGGCATGGTCGAACGGCACAGGATTACGGCCACCATGCTGGTGCCGGTGATGCTCTACTACTTACTGGATTCGCCGTTGGCCGATACCGCCGATATGTCCAGTATGGAGACGATTTTCTACGGCGCAGCGCCCATGAGTCCCGCGCGTTTGAAGGAAGGTATCGAGAAGTGGGGGCAGGTATTCTACCAGTTCTATGGCCAGAACGAGGCGCCGATGGTGCTGGCCAATCTACGCAAGGGCGAGCACGACCTGGCAAACCCGGAGCGGCTGATGTCCTGTGGTCGCCCCACGCCCTGGATGCATGTGGGCCTGCTCGACGACGGCAACCAGCCGGTTGCCGACGGTGAGACGGGGGAGATCTGCGTGCGAGGCCCGCTGGTGATGAAGGCATACCACAATCTTCCCGAGCAAACCGCCGAGGTGTTCGAGGGCGACTGGTTACACACCGGGGATATCGGCCGCTTCGACGACGAGGGATTTCTCTATATCGTCGACCGTAAAAAAGACATGGTGGTGACCGGCGGCTTCAATGTCTTCCCACGGGAGGTCGAGGACGTTATCTCCAGCCACCCCGCGGTGGCCCAGGTCGCTGTTGTCGGTGTGCCCGATGAGCGCTGGGGGGAAGCGGTCAAGGCGGTGATAGTGCT
>JAUXCW010000028.1 GCA_030618705.1 Gammaproteobacteria bacterium
CCACCGGTCCAGCCCATGAGGAATACCGAACCGCCGTATCCCATAAAAGCTATCAAGCCCGCCATCGAGATAAATGACGCCGCAGACATCCAGTCCGCCGCTGTGGCCATACCGTTAGCCACCGGGTGGATGCCGCCGCCGGCAATGTAAAATTCCTTGGTAGTACCGGCGCGGGCCCACATGGCGATGCCGATATAGAGGGCAAAAGTCATGCCCACTACGATATAGGTCAAAGTTTGTAATTCCATGATTGTTCTCCCGATTAGTCGTCGTGCACACCGAATTCACGGTCCAGCGCTGCCATTCTTCTCGCGTACACGAAGATCAAGACAACAAACACGTAAATAGAACCCTGTTGGGCAAACCAGAATCCCAGTTTGTATCCGCCGAGGCGGATCGCGTTGAGGGGCTCGAACAAAATGATGCCAAAGCCAAAACTCACAACAAACCAGACAACCATCAGGGTAATCATCAACCTGACATTACGGCGCCAGTACTCTTTTGCGTCTGCTTCCGATTTAAAGGACATATCACACCTCCCATGGTGCTGTTATTCTCAGGACCGGCAGCCAAGGTAACAGCTTGCCGGCCCGAGCACTGCTAGACATAAGTCGTAGTGATCCCACTAGAACGCATATTTCACCGCAAACTGGACGCGGGTCAGGTCGCCCTCGCGGCCGTCCTCAACTTCCTTTTTGGCGTAGATCAGCTCGCCGCCCAGTTGCAGCGCCGGCGTCGGCATGTAGTTAAGGTTTACGTGGGCAGACTGATAGGCCTTGGCCCAGCCTTCAACGGTGCTTTGCAGTCCTGCATCGGTGAAGGCATCATCCGGGTTGTCGGCTTTGGATGCAGAGATGGAAAAGGTGCTGCGCCAATGGTCGCTCCAGAAGTGGCGATAGGCGATAAAGCCGCCGTACTGGGTAAACGTTTCAATCTTGCCGTCTGCGCCGATATAGCCGTCGTTAAAGGAATTCAAGCCGATATAGCGGCCGAGGGCATTACCGTAGCTGGCCATAAAGCGCAGGTCATCCTTGCCGAATATCCACTTGCCCGCCAGGCTCAAACCGTAACCGTAGGTCTTGTCATCCGCGACTTGCGTATTGCCGCCGTTGTCCCGTGCATCATAGGACAGCTGGCGTCCGATGGCGGCCAGTGACCAGCCTAAACCGCCGACCGCGCCGTTATAGCGCAGGATGATATCCGGGATAACTTCGCTGTCGGAGCGTACATCGACGCGATCAGGAGTGTCAGGGACGCCGTCATCATCAGTGTCCACATATTTGGCTGTATCCAACCGCGTATACGGGTTTTCCAGTGCAAACTGAAAGCCGCCGGTGGTCCAGCGTATCATCGGCTGGCGATTGAACAGGGTTCCCACCGGGCCGACGAAGTCCAGCAGGTCGGGCAGGGCGCCGACGTTGAAAAATGTCGACCAGGTCTGGCCGGCCAGCAAGGAGCTTCTTTTGCCGTAGTCCCACTTCACAAAGGCATGCCGTAGGCGCGCGGCGGAAGAGTTTGAGATGCGCTCATCGCCCTGGCCGCTGACCAGGAAGTCCAGCTCTATCCGGCTCGAAACAGCACCGGCATTGGTATTGGTCAAGGTGGTGAAATAGAAACGCGAGGTTTTGGCGTGTAAGTTTGTCGACTGGAAACTGTCGCTCTCGACCATCGGATCCTTGTTCTCCACCGGAATCAGGCTTGGTACCAGTAAATCCTCAATCAGGTTATTGCCGGGTTTGCCCTCGGCATAGTCGGTATAAATGGCGTCCAGTTGAATATAGCCACCGTATTGAAACTGGGTGCCTTTCTTGGCGGGGCGATTGAACTCAATATCCTCTTTGTTGGTATTGACTTCACTCTTGAGATTTTCGAGCTCCGCCTCCATGGTTTGGATGCGTTGGTCGACGTTGCTGTTGTCTGGCGCTGGAGCGGGGTCCTGCGCCATAACGCCGGCGCTTAGTAGCGTCAGCGGTGTGCCCAGAATTGCTGCGAGCATTGGATGCCTAAAGTAACTCATTGTTCGTCCCTCCACGGTTTTTTATGTGCCGACACTATTGTTATGGCAAACCACAGTGGGAAAATATTAGCCATTAGTCTATAAACCCCGCTTTCTCGACCAAGGTCTAATGGGCCAGGCGGGCTACCATTGGCGGACGTTTTTTGGTATACCTGAGCGCCTATCTCCTACAGCGGCGGTGCCCGCGGTGCGGGAAACTAACGAGGGGAGCCAGGGAATGCCGGGGCAGCCACGCGCAATATTGATAGCAGACGACCACCCGCTGTTTCGCTCAGCTCTAATGCAGGTCATCTCGATCTCTTATCCGGGCACGTCGCTGCTGGAGGCGACCGATATCCCGGAGGTGCAGCGATGCCTTGTCGAGCGGCCCGATATCGATCTGGTGTTGCTCGATTTACATATGCCGGGCGCCTACGGTTTTAGCGCGCTGGCATTTATCACCGGCAATTTTCCTGACTGCAAGGTTGTCATGGTGTCCGCAAATAACCATCCGGAAACCATACAGCGTGCGCTCGATTATGGCGCGGCGAGCTTTTTGTCGAAGTCCGCCCCCGTTGAACAGATGCAACAGACTATTGCGCAAGTCCTGGCGGGGCAGCTTGTCACTCCTGTCGATATAGGGCGTGGAGTGCGCGGTGCCGATATCGCTTCCCTCGACGTGTCAGAGGCCGTTGCCAGCTTGACGCCAAAGCAGTTCAGGGTGGTATCGATGTTAGTCGAGGGTTTGTTGAATAAACAGATTGCCTACGAACTCGGCATCACCGAGGCGACCATCAAGGCCCATATGACCGAAATATTCAGGAAGCTGGGGGTCCATTCGCGCACCCAGGCGGTACTTGCCTTGGGTTCGCTCGCGCTGGATCCGCCTCCAGAGTTAGTAAAGCCACCGTCCGAATAGTGCCCGGCAACTATTTTCCAACGTTGCGCGTGAGGGCGTGGATCATGGCACGCAAACGCCCCGCATTGACCGGTTTCGCCATAAACTTGAAGCCCGCGGCTCTGGCATCGGAGCGGGCCTGGGCGCTGTCATCGGCACTAATGAGAATGACCGGCACGTCCTGTTGTGATTCCTTGACCAGTTCAACCGCCAGCGCCAAACCGTTTTCGCCCGCATCCAGGTGGTAGTCGGCGAGGATTATCGAGGGGCTTGCATCGACACAGTGCTGTCGTGCCCGGCTACCGCTATTGGCGAGCATAACCTGACAATTCCAGGCCTTGAGTAATTCTTCCATGCCCGCCAGGATATCGGGGTCGTTATCGATACACAGTACGCGCAGGCCATCCAGTGAGCCGGTGCCGGGCTCCTCACCGGTATTGCCTGTGCTGATTGTATCTTCCGGGCGACCGAGCGGCACCGTGATCGCAAACATCGTTCCCCGACCCGGTCGCGAGCGCAGGTCCAGGGGGTGGCCCAGCAGGTCGGCGCAGCGCTGGGCGATTGCGAGTCCCAGGCCAAGTCCGTCTTCTACTTCCGTGTTGCCGCGCTGCAGGCGCTCGAACTCACTGAACACTCGCACGTGTTCGCTCTCGGGGATGCCGGGCCCGGTATCCCAGACCTCGATCCTGAGCTTACCTTTGAGGCGGCGGCAGCCGAGTAAAACCTTGCCACGCTCCGTGTAGCGAATAGCATTCGACAGAAAGTTCTGCAGTACGCGGCGCAGCAAATGGGGATCCGAGTACAACCAGGTGCTGCTGCACTGGCCATGCAGTTGCAGGTCTTTTGAGGTTGCCAATAACTCAAATTCCCGCGCCAGCTTATCGATAAAGTCGCCGGCGCTGAAGTTGACCCGTTGCGGTTGCTGCTTACCGGAATCGAGACGCGCAATTTCCCGCAGTGCGGAAATGAGGTTTTCTGCGCTGTCGAGTGAATGATCGATACTGTCAACAATGCGTATCAGTCCCGGGTCGGTCATTTCTTGCTGTCGGGCCTTGAGCGTCGCCGTAAACAAACGAGCGGCGTTGATCGGTTGTAACAGATCGTGGCTGGTGGCCGACATAAAGCGGGATTTGCTGGCGTGGGCTTCGCGCAGCCTGGCTTCGGCCTGTGCCCTTAGCCGGTTTTCCCTGCGCAATTGCGCGTTGGTTTCAGTCAGCACGCGGCTGCCTTTCTCGACCCGTTGCTCCAGTGCGTCCCGGGCCTCCTCGATCTGGCTCAACATATCCTTGTACTCCGATACATCGGTGTAGGTCGTCACAAAACCGCCATGGGGCATGGGATTGCCGCGAATTTCTATTACGACGCCGTTGGGAAGGTTGCGTTCCAGGCGATAGGCGCTGCCCTCTCGCAATAATGCCAGTCGCTTATCGATCTCGTATTCGTTATCGGTACTGTCGCCGAACAGGCCCCGCTGTGCATTGAACTGGTATACACGCTCAACCGGGCAGCCGACGTAGAGAAAGCGCCGGGGATAATCGAACAGCTCTGCATAGTTTTTGTTCCAGGCCACGAGGTTCAGGTCCCGGTCCACCACGCTTATACCCTGGGTGACCGTTTCCACGGTGGTTTGCAGCAGCTCCAGGTTAAATTCGTTCTGCCGGCTAGCATCGGTGACCATGCCGGCCAGGTCCCGATACTCCAGCTGCTGGGTTTCTTCTAACTGCAAAATGGCTCGATGGGCCGAGGCCGCGCCAATATTGGCCGCCAGCAATGACTCGATTCGACTGACGACGAACTGTGGCGCCCTGTCACCCGCCAGCAGGCGCTGCTGGTAAAGGGTTTCAAATTCCTGCCACAATTGCGTCGAGCGCAAATCGCCCAGGAAAGGCGGTAACAGCGCCCGTAACAGACTGATTCTTATCGCGCTGCGGGAATAATCCAGACCCAGGCTGTCTTCACTGTCGTCGGGCGGGTCGAGAAACAGTTGAGCCTGGCGCTTGTCGGCTGTTTTCGGGTTGATTACGATCGAGGTGAGCACGAATACTACCGTGTTTAACACTAAACTCCAGAATGTTGCATTGGCCAGTTCATAGTTGCCTGACAGGCCGAATAAGCGGGTAGGTCTTAACCACTCAAGGTGGAACGGGCCGTGCTGAATCAGGCTGTGCTCGTCGTATAACACCACTGGCAGAAGTGCGCTGTAGAGCCAGATCGTCAGCCCCACCAGAAGTCCCGCGATCACACCTATAGCATGCCCCCGTCGCCAGAAGATACCTGCCAGTAGCGAGGGAGCGAGTTGCGCGGCAGCCAGAAAGGAAAGAAAACCGATATCCGCCAGCCAGGTGATCTCCACCAGTTGACGGCCTACCAGCCAGGCGAGCAGAAAAATCAGCGCGATACTGATCTGTCGTATACGGCGCAAGCTGTCGCCGAGTCGAATGAGACCCAGGGCGGAGTCAGCGGTAAATCGAATCATCGCCGGGGCAACCAACTCGTTGGTGACCATAATCGCCAGGCTGACCGTGGCGACGATAACCATACCGGTCGCCGCCGAGATACCGCCGATAAAGGCGGCGATGGCGATTGTTTCCTGCTCCAGGGCCAGCGGCATGAGTTGAACATAGGTGTCGGGGTTGACTGGGCTGGCGGAAAACAGCTGCGCTCCCGTAATACTGATGGGGATAACCAACAGGAGAAAAGCCAGCAGATAGAGGGGAAACAGCCACCTTGCCAATCGCTCATCCCGCGAATCCTGGTACTCGACAACGGTCACGTGGAACTGCCTGGGCAGGCAGATTATCGCCAGCATGCTAATGAGGGTCTGGGCAATAAAATCCGGGTCGATGTCGATGCTTAACCAGGGGCGGGCGGCCTGTATGATCTCTTCGCCACTGAGGTGGGTAAACAAATAGCTGATGGCGAGTGCCGCGACGAGAGCAAACGCCAGCAATTTCACCAGGGATTCGCCGGCGATGGCGGCCATGATGCCGCGGTGGCGTTCCTGGCTGTCGAGCCGTCGGGTACCGAACAGAATGGTGAACACGGCCATGATCACAGCGGCGAAGAAGGCGCTGTCTGCGGAGGGCGCTTCATCAAAGTTCGAGTGTTGGGTAACGATGGTCCAGGCCTGGGACAGGGCTTTGAGCTGAAGCGCGATATACGGTAACACGGCCGCCGCGGCGACGAGTGTGACCAGGGCGGCCAGCCCCTGGCGCTTACCATAGCGGGAGCCAATAAAATCGGCAATCGAGGTCACCCGTTGTCGAGATCCCACGGTGAGCAGTCGCCGAATGACCGGCCAGGCGAAAACAAACAGCAGGATAGGGCCGAGATAGATCGGCAAATGCCCCCAGGGCTCGGCGGAGGCACTGCCGACGGCGCCATAGAATGTCCAGGAGCTGCAATAGACGGACAGGGACAGGGCGTATACCAGCGGATGAAATTTACCGCTCAACAGTGGCCGGCGGTCCGCGTACCAGGCCAGCAAGAACAGCAGGCAGACATACAGCAGGGCAAGACCCAGTAGTGTCGATTCCCCGATCATTGCAATGGGACCCTCGCTATCCGGGGTATCGAGCTGCGCCGCTGCCGCGCTTCAGGGCTGTGGGGGGCTGAAGTGTTGTCCATATATCTATTTATATCAGGAATCCCCGCACCCTGGCCAGAGCGGCGATAGCGGGCCTGTAAAGGAGTGATTTTCCTGGAAGTGATACACAGTCGGCATAGTGATTGCCTACTGGTTGCACATCTGTGAATTACTGCTAGTTTTTTCTAGACCAGGCCTCACTTTCAGGCGTGAAAAATAGTGTTTTTAGCAGGTTGCGACATAAAAATGAGATACTTATTGCTTTTTCTACTAAGCACCCTGGGCTTGGCGCAAACCACGCTGGCTGGGCAATCCGGGATGCAGATGACAGGCATAGCCAGTTACTCGGAGCTGCGCCGGCCATACTATATCGGTGCTCTCTATCTCGACCAGTCTGTCGTCAGTGCCGGCCAGGTACTGTCCAGCTGGGGGCGGCGACGCATGGATATCCGAATCACGGCACAGCGCTGGACGCCGCGGCGTTTTTCCTCGCAATGGACCCAGGCGATGATTCTCAATGTCGATCCGAAACGGCTTGCAAAGTTTGACGACGCGTTTGTCGCGTTTAACAATCTGCCGAGGGAAGCCTTCCGCTACGGCGACCATATCCTTATCGAGAGTGACAAGAAAGGCCGCACGCGGGTCAGCGTCAACGGCACGGAAATGTTTAGCGAAAGCAAGCCGGGCTTCTTCGAGATTTTGCTGGCCACCTGGATCGGTGACAAGCCGCCTTCCCGCGAATTCAAGCAGGCGGTGTTGGGCAATATCGACAATGCCTTGTTGCGGGATTACGAGGCCTTGCAGCCTGCGCCCGAACGCAAGGCTGTTGTTGCCGCCTGGCTGGAGGGAGGTTCGCCAGAGGATGGGGCTGTTGAGGCCGCCGAAAAGAAGATCGCCGAATCCGATACCGCTAAAGCTAAAGCCGGGGATGATGACAGTGGGGTGGCCGTTGCCGCCATCGCTGCCACTGCAACAGTAGCCGCCACTGCAACAGTAGCTGCGGCACCAGTCACCGGGGAAATCGCGGCAATAGCCGATTCGGTAACGGTTTCCGATGTGGTGGCGGAGCCCCGGCCCGAACCGGTACAAGCGCTTGAGGAGCCGGTGCAGGTGGTTGCCATGGCGACCACCGCCAATACCCCGCCGATTATCGAGCCGGATGAGCCAGAAATCAACCCGGAAATCTACCGCATGCAGCAGGAAATTTTGCTCAAGCTCTATCGCAGCTCGATCATCAAGCGCGCCCTGCGCCAGGTCAAGTACCCGAAGTCAGCGGTGCGCCGAAACCACCAGGGCGTGGTCGGCCTGTCATTGAAGGTCAGCCGCTCCGGTAAGGTGATATCCCTTGAGCAAGCCGAGCCCAGTCGATACAAATCCCTCAATCTTGCCGCGGTCGCCGCTGTTGAGAACGTCGGCACATTGCCGCCGGTGCCCGCGGGCCTCGAGGGTGAGCAGATCACGGTCCTGATCCCGGTGAACTTCACTCTACAATAAATTTTCTCCCGGCTCGCGCCCCAGGCAAATCCCATGGGCCGGGCCTGATAGCCAATTTTACTCGTTCCCTGCCCCTGATCGGGGCTCCTGGCCGGCGCAGTTCGCCCCTGGCCCTTCGGTCTATGGTATCTTAACAGGTCGGCTTTCGAGCTGGTCTGTTATAACCGGTCTGTTATAAAACAATGTGGGGTTTTCGGGTATCGAGCCATGGCTAGAATAAATCTGAGCAAATTTATCGGTCGCGGGGGCAGTGAGTTTACCGCCCCCTGGGAGAATGCCTTCGATACCATTTACACGCCCTTCGAAGAATTCATTCATCGGCAGTCGACCAGCGGCCTGCTATTGCTCAGCTGCGCCGTGGTGGCCATGGTTCTGGCCAACTCTCCTTTGAGCGACAGTTACCAACATATACTGCATACCGAAGTCAGCATTGGCTACGGGCGTTTTGTCTTCTCCATGTCCCTGCACCACTGGATCAACGATGGCTTGATGGCCTTGTTCTTTTTTCTCGTCGGCCTGGAGCTCAAGCGCGAGTTTCTGGTGGGGGAATTGTCCGACATCAGCCAGGCAATCCTGCCTGCTATCGCGGCACTTGGCGGTATGGTGGTGCCGGCGCTGTTTTACTTTGCGATAAACAGTAGTGGCCCTGCAGCCAACGGCTGGGGAATCCCCATGGCCACCCACATCGCCTTTGCCGTCAGTATTCTCTCCCTGCTCGGCAACCGGGTACCCAAGGCCCTGCTGATGTTCCTGGTGGCCCTGGCGATTGTCGATGATCTCGGAGCCATTCTCGTCATCGCCGTTTTCTATACCCAGGAATTGAACATGGGGGGCTTGCTGTTTGCCGGAGGGGTTACCCTGGCGCTTTTTGTCACAAACATCCTCGGCGTAAGAAAGCCCTTGCCCTACGTGTTGCTGGGAGTATTGCTGTGGTTTGGCTTGCACGCTTCGGGGATACACGCCACCCTGGCGGGAGTCATCGCCGCGTTCGCCATTCCGGCAAAGCCCAAGTACGACCCCGTGGCGTTTAGCTCGCAGGTGAAAAACCTGATCAGGCGATTCGATAGTAACTACCGGCCCGGGGCCAGCGTATACCAGGACGAACGACTCAGGGCCTATGTCCAGGCTCTGGAGTCCGGCTGTAAACTGGTGCAGGCCCCCCTGCAAAGAATTGAGCACACGCTCCATATCCCGGTGACCTATATGGTGATCCCGCTGTTTTCACTGGCCAACGCCGGTATGCCGCTATCGGTATTCGATACCGGTGACAGCGGTATCAGCACGATTACCCTTGGCGTCATTTTTGGCCTGGTGGCCGGCAAAACGGTCGGCATAGCCGGTTCGGTATGGATAGCCTGGAAGCTAGGCCTGGGTCGCTTGCCGGAGGGCTGCAATATGCGGCATATCGTAGGCGTGGCGTTGCTGGGTGGTATCGGTTTCACCATGTCGATATTCATTGCCGAGCTGGCCTTTGCCGGCATGCCCCAGGACCTGTTGTTCGCGAAGGCCGGGGTGCTGGCGGGTTCGTTGATCGCCGGGGTGGGTGGCGCCGCCATATTGTACTGGACCGGCTCCGGTAGCCGGGAGGAGTGAGCGATGAAACAGTGTGTGTTGGTGCTTGCCTTGTTAGCGATCGCCCCGTTATCACTGGCCGATGGCGCCGGCGGTACAGAGGAGGCTGCCCCGGCAAAGCGCTGCCTGTCTCTCAGCCGGATCAAGAATACTCGAGTGCTGGATGACCAGACCATTCTATTTATGATGCGAGGTAAGCCGGACTATAAGAATACCTTGCCCTATCGTTGCCCCGGTCTGGGTTTCTATCGTAGCTTCGGCTATGGGACCGGCATCAACTCTATTTGCGACCTCGATATCATCACGGTGCTGGAGAGCGGCAGGCGCGGTGCCAGTTGTGGCCTGGGGCAATTCGTCGAGTATGTGCCGGAAGAGGATGCGGCTGAGCCCGCTGACGACGAGGAAGGCGGTAGTGAATAACAATGGCCGGCGGGTAGCCGACCATTGTTGGATGGATCCTTATTCGCGCTCGTCCAGCTCGACGTAGTCCCTTTTTACCGGGCCGATATAGAGCTGGCGCGGGCGGGCGATGCGGTAGCTGTTGCTGATCATTTCGTTCCAGTGCGATATCCAGCCCACCGTGCGGCCCAGTGCGAAGATCACCGTGAACATACTGATGGGAATGCCAATGGCTTTAAGGATGAGGCCGGAATAGAAATCCACATTGGGGTAGAGTTTTTTCTCGATAAAGTACTCGTCCTCCAGGGCGATCTGTTCGAGCCGCTGTGCAATGGCCAGTAACGGGTCGTCCTTCAGCCCCAGTTCCCCGAGTACTTCATCGGCTGTCTGCTTCATCACCAGGGCGCGGGGATCGAAATTTTTATAGACGCGATGACCGAATCCCATCAAGCGGAAGGGGTCGTCCTTGTCCTTGGCGCGGGCGACGAACTCATCGATGCGCGACACATCACCGATTTCTGTCAGCATAGCCAGTACGGCCTCGTTGGCGCCGCCATGGGATGGTCCCCACAGCGCCGCGATACCCGCTGAGATGCAGGCAAAGGGGTTGGCGCCGGTGGAGCCCGCCATGCGGACGGTAGACGTGGAGGCGTTCTGCTCATGATCTGCATGGAGTAAAAAGATGCGGTCCATGGCGCGGGACAGCACCGGGCTGACCTTGTATTCCTCGCAGGGATTGCCGAACATCATGTAGAGGAAATTTTCCGCGTAGTTGAGGTCGTTGCGCGGATACATAAAGGGCTGACCCTTGGTGTACTTGTAGGTCATGGCCGCGAGCGTCGGCATTTTGGCAATCAGGCGGTGTGCGCTGATCTCCCGGTGGAGGGAGTCGGATATATCGGTGGCGTCGTGGTAAAACGCGGACAGGGCGCCGACAACCCCGCACATGATGGCCATGGGGTGCGCGTCCCGGCGAAAGCCACGGAAGAATACGCTGACCTGGTCGTTGACCATGGTGTGGTTGCGAATGACGGACTCGAATTCGGCTTTTTGTTGTGCGCTGGGCAGTTCGCCGTGCAGCAATAAATAGCAAACTTCGAGGTAGCTTGATTTTTCCGCCAGTTGCTCGATGGGGTAACCGCCATGGAGCAGGATGCCCTTGCCACCGTCAATAAAGGTGATAGTGGATTCGCAGGCGGCGGTAGAGACAAAACCGGGATCGTAGGTAAATACCCCCTTGCTTACCAGTTTGCCGACATCGATGACCGATGGCCCTAGTGTGCCGTCGTATATGGCGAGGTCCAGCGGCTCATCGATTCCGTCGATTGTGAGGGTGGCTTTTCGATCTGACATTCGAGGCTCCTAAACTGCTCTGTAGTCGGCGGCGCTCGTCTGGCGCGACTGTTTTTGCCGGAGGGTCAACTATAGAGTGTCGGAAAAGTTTGTCAATTGAGGTGGATTAACAAGCGGGCTGTTTTTGCGGGGCAGTATAACCTCCGGGGTATTTGACAATGCCGTACTCATTGTAATGTTAGTGCCATCTGGCATATAATTTTGCGCGATTCGGGATTGCGAAACCCTCCTGGCTCGATGCCGGATACGAGGACTTGGCAAGTACATATCAACCGCCTGCCTGGCGCGGGCCATAACCATGTGAATCAGCCGTGAAAGATAACCGACCTGTAAATCTGGACATTGGTAGCATACGGTTGCCCATCACCGCGTGGGTATCCATCGTACATCGCGTAACGGGCGTCCTGCTGTTTGCCGGCGTTGCCGTGTTGTTGTGCTTGCTGGAGCAATCGCTTTCTTCGCCCGAGGGCTTTGAACAGGCGCGTCAAAGCCTGCAGTCGACTCCGGCCAAACTTTTATTGTGGGCGATTGCATCACTATTGGCCTATCACAGCTGTATCGGCGTCAAGCACCTGATAATGGATATCGGCATCGGTGAAACCATGGAGGGCGGGGTCCGGGGCGCGCGGATAGCGCTTGCGGCGACGGCAGTGCTGGTTATTCTTGCGGGGGTATGGTTATGGTAACGTCGATTACGAGTTTTGGCCGCAGCGGGCTATCCGACTGGCTGGTGCAGCGTGTCACCGCAGTTATTTTGTTGGCCTATACGATCTTTATCACCTGGCAACTGGTGTGCGGCACGGATTACCAGCAGTGGAGTGCGCTTTTTGACCAGACCTGGGTCCGTGTATTCAGCCTTTCGGCGCTGCTTTCCACGGTGGCACACGCCTGGGTCGGTCTCTGGTCGGTTTCCACGGATTACCTGGTGGAGCATGTGCTACGAATCAAAACCAACGAATTTCTGGCTTCCAGGGCCAATTTGTTGCGGTGGGCCTTCCAGGGCGCTTGTGGGATAGTGGCTTTTTACTATCTGGTTTGGGGTATTCAGGTTTTGTGGAGTTAACGGAACATGGCGAATCTTCGCACCATTTCATTTGATGCAATTGTCATTGGCGGCGGCGGCGCGGGAATGCGCGCGGCACTGCAAATGGCCCAGTCAGGCTACAATACGGCGGTTATCACCAAGGTATTCCCGACCCGCTCTCACACCGTCTCGGCGCAGGGTGGTATTACCTGCGCTATCGCCAGCGACGACCCCAATGACGATTGGCGCTGGCATATGTACGATACGGTCAAGGGCTCCGATTATATCGGCGACCAGGACGCCATTGAGTATATGTGCAGTGTCGGCCCGCAGGCGGTCTACGAGCTCGAGCATATGGGCTTGCCGTTCTCGCGCACCGAGGAGGGCCGGATCTACCAGCGTCCCTTCGGCGGTCAATCCAAGGATTACGGTAAGGGCGGCCAGGCCGCTCGCACCTGCGCGGCGGCGGATCGTACCGGTCACGCGCTGCTGCACACCCTTTATCAGGGTAACCTGAAGAATAAAACCACCTTTCTCAATGAGTGGTACGCGGTCGACCTGGTCACCAACCAGGACGGCGCGGTAGTCGGCGTCGTCGCCATCTGTATGGAAAGCGGTGAAGTCGTCTTTGTGAAATCCAGGGCGACAGTCTTTGCCACCGGCGGGGCGGGGCGCATCTTTGCCTCTACTACCAACGCTCACATCAACAGTGGAGACGGAATCGGCATGGCCCTGCGCGCGGGTATGCCGGTGCAGGATATCGAAATGTGGCAATTCCACCCCACCGGTATCCACGGTGCCGGGGTGCTGGTAACCGAGGGGTGCCGGGGCGAGGGCGGTTACTTGATCAACAAGGACGGCGAGCGCTTTATGGAGCGCTATGCGCCCAATGCCAAGGATCTCGCCGGCCGTGACGTGGTCGCACGCTCGATGGTGCTCGAGATACTCGAGGGCCGCGGCTGCGGCCCCGAGGGTGATCACGTATTCCTTAAGCTCGATCACCTTGGCGAGGAAGTGCTGCACGGTCGCCTGCCGGGCATCTGCGAATTGTCGGAAACCTTTGCCCATGTCGATCCGGTCAAGCAACCGATACCCGTGGTGCCGACCTGCCACTATATGATGGGCGGCATTCCCACCAATATACATGGCCAGGCGCTTTCAGTGGATGCCGAGGGTAACGACACTATCATCGATGGCCTGTACGCCTGTGGTGAGGTGGCCTGTGTGTCCGTCCATGGCGCCAACCGACTCGGCGGTAATTCACTACTCGACCTGGTGGTGTTCGGTCGCGCTTCGGGCCTGCATATTGAAAAGTCCCTGCGCGAGGGTATCGAGCGGCGCGAAGCCGGGGACAGTGACGTCGACAAGGCGATGGCCAGGCTCAACCGTCTCAACAACAATGATGATGGCGAGGACACCGCCGGTCTGCGCAGGGAATTGCAGAGTATTATGCAGAATCACTTTGGCGTATTCCGCCGTGGCGATTTTATGGAGGAGGGCATCAAGAAGTTGGCCGAATTGCGCCCCAGGATTGAAAACCAGCGCTTGCAGGATAAGTCGGATGCTTTCAACACCGCCCGGATCGAGGCGCTGGAATTGCAAAACCTGATGGAGGTGGCCGAGGCAACGGCAATCGCGGCCAATACGCGCACGGAGTCCCGGGGAGCCCATGCCAGGGAGGATTACGCGAGCCGGGACGATGAAAACTGGCTGTGTCACTCTGTTTATTTCCCAGGTGATAAACGTATCGCCAAGCGGGCGGTTAATTTCAAGCCCCATACTGTCGATACCTTTGAGCCGATGGAGCGCACCTATTAGCCCATTAATACCGAAGCTGTACTGGCGGAGATTTTCGAATATGTTGCAAGTTAGTATCTATCGCTACAATCCGGCCACGGATGCCGAGCCCTATATGAAGGACTACCAGCTGGATACTGGCGGCAAGGATTTAATGGTGCTGGACGTGCTGGAATTGCTCAAGGAGCAGGATACCAGCCTGGCCTACCGCCGATCCTGTCGCGAGGGCGTGTGTGGTTCCGACGGTCTGAATATGAACGGCAAGAATGGCCTTGCGTGCATCACGCCGCTTTCGGAGACGGTAGTGAAAAGTAAACTGGTCATTCGCCCGCTGCCTGGTTTGCCGGTGGTGCGCGACCTGGTGGTGGATATGAGTCTGTTCTACCACCAGTACGAAAAAGTGAAACCCTACCTGATCAACGACGAGCCGCCGCCGGCCATCGAGCGCCTGCAGTCCCCCGAGGATCGCGCCAAGCTCGACGGTCTCTACGAGTGTATTCTCTGTGCCTGCTGTTCCACCGCATGCCCATCTTTCTGGTGGAATCCGGATCGCTTTATCGGTCCCTCGGGCTTGCTGCAAGCCTGGCGTTTCCTGGCGGACAGCCGGGATACGGCCGAGGTCGAGCGGCTGGCGGATCTTGACGACCCGTTCAGTGTCTTTCGTTGTCACGGCATCCAGAATTGCATCAATGTTTGCCCCAAGGGCTTGAACCCGACCCGGGCGATTGGCCACATTCGCAATAGTTTGCTTGCCGCTGCAACCTAATGTAAATTATCTGTTATGTTTCTTAACAGCTTGAAGTGTAACGTAAATTAATTTATTCCAGGCTTGAGTAACGGTAGCGGCGAGGCCGGTTACCGTATTGTGGGTGGCGTGTTGTAAGATAATGACACGGGTTGATCGACCGCTACAGGTCGACAGGGTGAGGTTGGCGTCCATGCACAAAGACAATATGGAAGCGCTGTGGGGCAGCTCCCACATATTCGGCGGTAACGCCGCCTATGTGGAGGCGCTCTACGAGGACTACCTGCGGGATCCCAATGCCGTCGATGGGCAGTGGCGAGATTATTTTGACAAGCTCCCCCGTGTCAACGGTCACTCCACCCGGGATATTCCCCATTCGCAGATCATAAACCAGTTCGCCCAGCTGGGCAGGCGGCGCCTCACCGGGGTCTGTGCCGACGAAAGTCTCAGCACGGAGTACGAACGCAAACAGGTCCATGTCGTTGAGCTGATAGACGCCTATCGCCAGCGCGGGCACCAGCAGGCCAGGCTCGACCCCATTGGGCTGCTGAAACGCGAGTCCGTGCCCGATCTAGATCTGGGCTATTACGGCCTGACCGGCGCCGACCTGGACACGATATTTCAAACCGGCAGCCTCAATATCGGCCGGGTGGAAGCGGCTCTCAGCGTCATTATCGATGCATTGGAGAAAACCTATTGCGGTACGGTGGGCGGGGAGTTCACTCATATCGTCGATACCGACGAACGGCAGTGGATCCAGGGCCGGATGGAGGCCGTGCGCTCGGCACCGGAATACAGCGATGAGGTGAAGCTTCACTTGCTGGAACGCCTGACCGCCGCCGAGGGGCTGGAGAAATTTCTCGGTTCCAAATATCCGGGCACCAAGCGCTTTGGCCTCGAGGGCGGCGAAAGCCTGATTCCACTAATGGACGAGTTGATCCAGCGGGCGGGTTCCTACGAGGCACGAGAGCTTGTGATCGGCATGGCCCACCGGGGCCGCCTCAATGTACTGGTCAATATTTTCGGCAAGAATCCGGCGGAATTATTCGATGAATTTGAAGGCAAGGCAACCTACCAGGGCTCTGCTGACGTTAAATACCATCAGGGCTTTTCTTCCAATGTCATGACATCGAGTGGCGAGCTTCACCTGGCCATGGCGTTCAATCCGTCCCACCTGGAGATCGTCGGCCCGGTGGTGGAGGGTTCGGTGCGAGCGCGACAAGACCGCCGCGACGATGAAAACCGGGAGCAGGTGATACCCGTAATCATCCACGGGGACGCCGCCTTTGCCGGCCAGGGCGTGGTCATGGAAACCTTCCAGATGTCCCAGACCCGGGCCTTCGGCACCGGCGGCACAGTGCATGTGGTGGTGAACAACCAGATCGGCTTTACCACCGACCTGCGCGAGGACGTGCGCTCCACCGAATATTGCACCGATATCGCCAAGATGGTGCAAGCGCCAATCTTTCACGTCAATGGTGATGACCCCGAGGCGGTTCTGTTCGTCACCCAGATGGCGCTGGATTATCGCCAGGAATTCAAGCGGGACGTGGTCGTCGACCTGATGTGTTATCGCCGCCGGGGCCACAATGAAGCCGATGAACCCTCCGGCACGCAACCCCTGATGTACAAGGTGATTCGCAAGCACCCGACTACCCGTCAACTCTTCGCACGGAAACTGATGGAGGAGGGCGTCCTCTCCGACGAGCAGGTCCAGCAGTTACAGGAGGGTTACAGGAGCTGTCTCGAGAACGGGGAACATGTTGCCAGGAGCCTGGTCAAGGAGCCCAATACCGAGTTGTTTGTGCATTGGGATCCCTACCTCGACCACCGTTGGGATATGCCGGTGGAAACCCGCATCGATCTGCGGCACCTGCAAGACCTGATGCACCGGGTCAACGAAGTGCCGGAAGATGTGTCGGTACAGGCGCAGGTGCAAAAAATCATCGAGGACCGGCGCAAAATGACCGCCGGCGCCACACCGGTCAATTGGGGCTTTGCCGAAATGGCCGCCTATGCCAGCCTGCTCGACGAGGGTTACGGAATACGCCTGGTGGGGCAGGACTGTGGCCGGGGAACTTTCTCCCACCGCCATGCGGTATTGCACAACCAGCGGGACGGCTCTACCTACGTGTCCCTGCAAAATATGGCGCCGGACCAGCCGCGTTTTACCATTCATGACTCCCTGTTATCTGAAGAGGCGGCACTGGCATTCGAGTACGGTTACTCAACGACCACACCCGGCACACTGGTTATCTGGGAGGCCCAGTTCGGCGATTTCGCCAATGGCGCCCAGGTGGTGATCGATCAGTTTATCGCCAGTGGCGAACTCAAGTGGCAACGCCTGTGCGGCCTGGTCATGTTTCTGCCCCACGGCTATGAAGGGCAGGGGCCGGAGCATTCGTCGGCCCGGCTCGAAAGGTTTATGCAACTGAGTGCCGAGGGCAACATCCAGGTGTGTATACCGACCACCCCGGCCCAGGTGTTTCATATGCTGCGGCGCCAGATGATTCGCCCGCTACGCAAACCCCTCATCGTGATGACACCCAAGAGCCTGTTGCGCCACAAACAGGCGGTGTCGGAGTTGGAGGAATTGGCCCAAGGGGAGTTCCTCAATGTTATCGGCGAGGTCGATGACATCGAACCGAAACAGGTACGGCGGGTGGTCATGTGCAGCGGCAAGGTCTACTACGACCTGAGGGATACGCGTCGGCAAGCGGAAATTGACGATGTGGCGATTATCCGGCTGGAGCAGATGTATCCTTTCCCTGAAGACGACCTGGAGAAAATCCTCGCGCCCTATGACCAGCTGACCGATATCGTCTGGTGCCAGGAAGAGCCGCAAAACCAGGGTTGCTGGTATAGCAGCCAGCACCATATGCGGCGAATCATTCACCGACACAAGCCCGGGCAGTACCTTACCTATGCCGGGCGTGAAGCCTCGGCGGCGCCCGCCGTGGGTTATATGGCGCTGCACATCGAGCAGCAGAACAAACTGATTAACGACGCACTGGGCATCGAGAGTTGATTTTGGGCCTCGATCGACGTCGATTGTGTGACAAAAGGAATCATCATGGCGATTGAAATAAAAGCCCCAAGCTTTCCCGAGTCGGTGGCCGACGGCACCGTGGCCAGTTGGCACAAGCAGCCGGGAGAATCGGTGCGGCGGGATGAACTACTGGTCGATATTGAAACCGACAAAATCGTATTGGAGATCGTCGCACCAGAGGACGGGGTGCTCGGCGAGATTCTGAAGGATGCCGGTGAGACGGTTCAGAGCGACGAGTTACTGGGGTATTTCGAGCCCGGTGAGGCGGCGGTGACCCCCGCTGGTGCCGCCCCGACCGCCGGGGATGATACCGCCGCGACAGGGGAGCCGCGAATAAGCCCGGCGGCGCGTAAATTGGCCGAAGAAAACAAGCTGGATATTGCCGCAATTGCGGGCAGCGGCAAGGGCGGCCTGATCACCAAGGAAGATGTGCTGGCCTTCAGTAAAGCGGGCGCCCGGGCTGCGCCGCCGGTGGCGGCGACCAGGCCGGAAGCGTCCAGGGCGGATGCAGCCAAAGCGGATGTCATTACGCCCCAGTTACCCCCGGTGGATGCCGTCACCGGTCGCATCGAGAAACGGGTGCCGATGACCCGCATGCGAGCCAGGATCGCAGAGCGACTGCTCGAAGCGAAACAGGACACCGCCATGCTGACCACGTTCAACGAGGTCAATATGGGTCCCATCATGGATTTGCGGCGCCACTACCAGGAGTCGTTTACCAGCAAACACAATATCAAGCTGGGCTTTATGGGCCTGTTCGTGAAGGCGGCGACGGAAGCGCTCAAGCGCTTCCCCATCGTCAACGCATCCATCGACGGCAACGATGTGGTCTACCACGGCTACCAGGATATCGGCATTGCGGTATCCACTGAAAGAGGTCTCGTGGTACCGATCATCCGGGATACCGATACCCTGGGCATCGCCGATATCGAGAAGAAAATTGCCGCCTACGGGAGCATGGCGCAGGAGGGCAAGCTGGGGATCGAGGACATGCAGGGCGGCACGTTTACCCTGACCAATGGCGGCGTTTTCGGCTCCTTGATGTCGACCCCGATTCTCAACCCGCCCCAGGCTGCGATCCTGGGCATGCACAAGATCCAGGACCGGCCCATGGCAGAAGACGGCCAGGTGGTAATCCGGCCGATGATGTACCTGGCCCTTTCCTACGACCACCGGCTGGTGGACGGCAAGGATTCAGTACAATTCCTGGCGACGATCAAGGGTTTGCTGGAAGAGCCGGCACGAATACTGCTCGACGTATGACTCCCTCCCTCCGGGAGAGGCTTGGGGTGAGGGCTGGCGGTAGCCAGAGTAAAGAACACAGGGGATAAGCATGGCGGATAAATATGATGTGATCGTTATCGGTGCCGGTCCGGGAGGATACGTGGCGGCGATACGGGCGGCCCAGTTGGGATTGAAAACGGCCTGTATCGAGAAGTGGGTCGATGATAAGGGCAAGCTGGTGCTGGGGGGGACCTGTCTCAATGTGGGTTGTATCCCGGCCAAGGCCTTGCTCGACAGCAGTTACAAGTACGCCGAGGCGCAATCCGGTTTAAAGGTGCATGGCATCAGTGCCGGTGAGGTCGCAATCGATGTGCCGACCATGATCGCGCGCAAGAACAAGGTGGTCAAACAACTTACCGGCGGCGTTGCCGGCCTGCTCAAGGCCAACGGTGTCACTGTAATAGAGGGCCAGGCGCGTCTCACGGCGGGGCGCAAGCTGCTTGTCACCGGTCAGGATGGTACCGAGCGATCCCTCGAGGCCGACAATGTGATCATCGCCACCGGATCGCTTGCGGTGGAGATCCCGCCAGCACCTTTGCACAGCGATATCGTTGTCGATTCCACTGGTGCAATGGAGTTGCAACAGGTGCCGGCCCGG
>JAUXCW010000138.1 GCA_030618705.1 Gammaproteobacteria bacterium
TGTATTTTGGGGATGTTGTTTTTGCAATTAGCGGTGCATTAATGGCTTCAAGGTATAAGATGGACATTGTAGGTTTTATCATGATCGGAAGCATAACAGGGATAGGCGGTGGTACTATCCGAGATCTACTCCTGGGTCGTACTGTTTGGTGGACGCATGACCCTGCCGAACTGATCCTTGTGATCATAGCCTCAATCATTACTTTCTTTTTCATTAGCAATGATATTACGCATAAAAAAGGTGCGATTTGGGCCGATGCACTTGGTCTATCCGTATTTGCCGTAGTCGGTGCCCATATTGCACTCGCCTTTGGATCTCCTTTTTTTATTGCGGTGGTCATTGGCATGATAACAGCCACCGGCGGTGGAGTGGTCCGTGATATGATAACCAACAACCTGCCTATGATCATGTCAGGACAGCTTTATGCTACGGCGGCATTACTCGGATCTTTGAGTTATGTAAGTCTTAAATATTGGGGTGCAGATGAAATTACTTCCGAGATAGTTGGCGTGCTGGCTGCTTTTGCACTAAGGGCAACAGCTATTATTTTCGATATCAGGATGGGGCCTCCGGGATCTTTCATCCGCATTGGTAAAAGAGATAACGATTCAAATTAGTAAGGAGAATAAAATACAATGAAAAAAATAAGTCAATCAGGTAAGGGAGTACTCTATACCGCAGGCACTTTCCTCATACCCGTTCTCAAAGGTAGCTATAAAGAAATGGGAACGCAATATGGTGAATTGATGAAAGACGAAATGCAAAAGGCTTACGATATTGTTGTGCAACCGCAAATCGACAAAGGCATTATAACCCATGAGGTTTCTAAAAAATGGACCGATCGTGCCTTGTCCACCTTCTCGACCAGGAATAAAGATTTTTATTTTGGTTTACAAGAAGGTACCGGCTGGCCTATAGAGAAAATAGGGATGCTCGATCAGACCATCGAGTTTGGTGTGTTTCAGTCTAAGGCACATTCCTTTGCAGGCTGTACATCGATCCTCGCATGGGGAAGGTCATCTAAAGATGCTAACGCATACATTGGCAGGAACATGGATTGGTCGGCCACGTTCAGCGAGTTTGCCCAGGTGCTTACCGTCATGAATCCTGGCGATGGCGGATACCGCTATGCCAACCTTGGCTGGCCGGGAATGTACTGCCTCTTTACGGGCATCAACGAGCATGGCGTTTACATCGATCTTCACGACGGAACATCGATGGGCGGTTCTGTTATCTTTGCTGATCGCACCCCGTTCCCCAACGCTTTGTGCGATATCATCAGTGAGACAGCATCACTTGAAGCTGTCCGAGACCGTTTAAACTCAACCCGTACATCGATGGGTCTGATACTGAGTATCGCAGACGGTCAAGGTGGTGCCTCGATGGAGTGTGCATGCTGGGGCGACCACAGGATTCGTCAACCTGATGATGACAGCATAGTTGTTGTCAATACCTTTTTAAATCCGGATTGGGGAATCCATAAACATGATACGGTGAGTCACTCACTGGAGCGTTTCAATAACATGACAGCCCAACTGGCAGAAAACAAAGGGAATATTGATGCGCAGAAAGTTCGCGATCTCATGGATATTCGACTTTTCAATGAAGACGGAACTTTCAAGGAAAATGGCGGGTGTACCAAACCCACGAAACAAGATGCAGATCAGACCACACATCAGATGGTGACCGACATAGCACAGCGTAAAATATGGCTTAAAGTACCCAACCCAAAATACCTTACTGACTGGGTGGAGATCGACCTGAAGAAATTGTGGAGTTGACGCTCTCTGGTTCCCACATTTGATGTGGGTAACCCATACGGTGACCCAATTTTTTAAATTCATTCAGCTTCACTGGTTCCCACGTGGGATCCATATTAAAGAAGAACTTGATAAAATAATGATCATTTCTGAGAGGATGCGATATAGTCACTTGGAATTTGAATCCGCGAGAGAAAAGCTGACAAGACAATGCATTTATATTATTGCAGTTGGGCAAGTCAATATCGCTTAAGTAAGTGCCATTAACCTTTAGCATCACTTTTAACAACACCCTTAACAACAAGAGCTGTCGATACGCCCCTATGCACTCCCTCTCCTATGGTGCGACAACCCACATCGGGCGCGTTCGCAACGGCAATGAAGACAGCTACGTCGCCCTGCCTGAAATCGGCCTGTGGCTGGTTGCGGACGGCATGGGCGGGCAGGAAGCCGGCGAGGTCGCCAGCGCCATCGCGGCCTACACGATCTGCGAGGAGGTCAAGCGGGACGCCTCACTGGAGCACGCCATCAGCAAGGCCCATGAGGCTATCCGCGAAACGGCGGAGCTGGATACAGGCAGCGCCGGCATGGGGACAACCGTTGTGGCATTACTGTCCCAGGGCAGTAACTACCAGCTTGCCTGGGTCGGGGACAGCCGGGCCTATCTATGGGATCTGCGACGCTTGCGCCGCCTGACCCGGGATCACTCCATGGTGCAGGAGCTCGTCGATGCCGGCGCCATCACAGAGGAGCAGGCAGAAAACCACCCACAGCGCAATATCATCACCCAGTCGGTGGGTGTCCCCATTGAAGAGGGCCCCATTATCGAAACCATCACCGGCACCTGGGCTGCCGGCCAGAGCATCCTGCTTTGCAGCGATGGGCTCACCACCGAGTTGCCGGATAAAAAAATCCGCGACATCCTCGCCGATACCGTTTCGCCCCAGGACAGTGCCAGGCAACTTATGCGCACCGCCCTTGCAAGGGGTGGTCACGACAACGTGACCGTACTACTGATCCAGGGCCCCCGCCCCCGATTCTATACCGCGGCGCTACAACGCCTGAAGGCGCTTTTCGGGGCCTGAACCCCCAATCAACCGGTTAAATTCAGGCTTTTTTCGCTGGGGTGTGCTATCATAGCTGGCTTATTTCCCCCCTATTTCATTCACCTGACTGAGGAGAGAAAACCTTGCGCCGAGCTAATCCCAAAAAAGCGCCGAAAGCCGAAAAATCCCGCGACCAGATCGAGGACGAAGTGGCCGCCTTTTTGAAAAGCGGCGGTAAAATCAAGCAAATCGATACCGGGGAAAGTGGCTTCAGCCAGAGCAACCCCTACAAGCCCAACAAAAATATCGTGCTGTCCTGATCGCGCCGAGCGGTTTGTCTCGATATTTATCTCGACATTTGCCTCGACAAAGGGATTGTCACTATAAATTGTTGCTGATGTAATCGAGCACATCATCGTGATGGGTTTTGGTCTTGACCTTATCGATAATGTGCTTGAGTCGGCCGTCCACGCCAATAATAAATGTGGTGCGAATAATCCCCATGGACTCTCGGCCCATAAACTTTTTCAAACCCCACACCCCGTACTTCTCCGCAATGCGATGGCCTTCATCCGACAACAGGGTGAAATTGAGCTGCTGTTTTTCGACAAACCTCGCCAGTTTTTTCACCGGATCCGGACTCACAGCCAGCACTGCCGTATTGAGCCCGGCCAGGGCTTTTTTACTGTCGCGAATGCCTCGGGCCTGTACGGTACAACCGGGGGTCATGGCGCGCGGGTAAAAGTACAGCACCACGTTCGACTCGCCACGAAAATCCCTCAGTGAAACCTTATTGCCGTCCTGGTCGCGCAAGCTGAACGCCGGCGCCAGGTTGCCGATCTTGGGAAGTGCCATTGCTTGATCCTCTTTTCGTCGTCTTGGGTTGGCTATTCGCGGGGCAGTTGTTTGCGGGTTTTAGCCCCCAACTGCTCCAGTTTATCGGCCACCACGATTAAATTACCACGGCCTGTACGTAGCCGCTCCGTGGTCTGGTGCCAGGACTCCCTGGCCTTGCCCAGGTGTTTTCCTATATCCTCCAGCGACTCGGCAACCCGTACCACCTGGTCATGAATCCGTCCCGCCTGCTGGGCTATCTCCTCGGCGTTGCGATTTTGCCGCTCGTAGCGCCAGATACTCTGGATGGTGCGTAAGGTGGCGAGCAAGGTAGTCGGGCTCACCAGGATGACATTTTTATCATAGGCTTGCTTGAACAGGCCGGGCTCGTGCTCAAATGCCAACAGAAAAGCGGTTTCGATCGGGATAAAAATCAGCACGAAATCCAGCGAGCGTATGCCCTCCAACTCGTCATAGGCTTTGACGCTCAATCCCTGGATATGGTTTTTCAAGCTGGCGATATGCGCCCGCAGGTAAGCAGCCTTGTCTTCCCCCTCCTCTGCGCTGTAATAGCGCTCGTAGTCGACCAGGGACACCTTGGCGTCGATAACGATATGTTTGTCATCTGGCAAGCGTACGATGACATCGGGGTTTCTGCGCTGGCCGGATTCGCTCTTCAATCCCACCTGGGTTTCGTACTCGTGACCCTTGCGCAAGCCGGACTCCTCTAACAGGCGCTCCAACACCACCTCGCCCCAGTTGCCCTGGGCCTTGTTGTCGCCCTTCAGGGCGCGGGTCAGCTTGATGGCGTCCTCGCTGATTTGCCGGTTGAGTGATTTCAGCTCGCCGATCTGGTGCAGCAGGGATACCCGGTCCCTGGCTTCCTTGTCGTAAACATCCTCTACCCGTGATTTAAACTCGCTCAGTTGTTGTCGCAGCGGATTCAGCGTCTGCTCCAGACCGCTCTTGTTCATGGCGCTGATTTTTTCTGCTTTGGTCTCGAAGATGCGATTGGCCAGGTTTTCGAATTCCCGGCCGAGCTCTCCCCTCGCATGTTCTAACAGTTGGATTTGTTCTTCGCTTCGCGCATGTTCTTGATCCAGGGTCGTCTGCAGCCTCGCGTTGCTTACCCGCTCCCGGCCCAGTTGTTCGCGCAGCTCGTCGATTTGAGAGCGCAGTTCAAACACCAGCTCCTCCTGGCGGTCGAGCTGGCGCATGGTTTCCTCACCCCGCGCCGCCGCCTGGTAGAGCGTTTTGTTCTCGCTCTCCAGTTGACCGCACCGGTCCAGCTGCTCGTGCAACTGCTGTTGCAGTTGGTCCCGATTACGGTGCTGCCAGATAAGGGTCGCGAGACCGGCCACACCGAGTGCGACCAACAAGTAGGGGCCGGCGACTTCAAGCCACGGCAGGATAGTTTGAGCCAGGGCGGAAAGCGAGTCAGTCAGGTTTGCCATGCCGACTCCATGATTTGGCTGCATACCAGCAGATTAACATCCCTCAGCCCTTCCCGGGTCGCTTACCCCATGGATAGGATATCACCTCGTTGCGCACGGGGTATTCGCCACGCTGGCTGTCCTCGATATAAAAGCGCAAGGTCTGGCCAACCACCGGGAAGGCCAGTCGCTGCCATGGAATATCCTCGGGTGAATACAGCCCGGACTCCAGGGTCTCGGCGCCGACGCCATACTTACCGTCGACCAGGTTCCCCCGGTAAAACATATAGACCTGGGAGATACGCGGCAGGTCGAACACGGTGTACAACTGCGGTTCACTCACCGAGGCACAGGCCTCCTCGAGGGTTTCGCGCCTTGCGCCCTCCTCTGTACTTTCACCGTTTTCCATAAAGCCGGCCGGTAGCGTCCAATAGCCCTTGCGGGGCTCTATAGCACGCAGGCACAGCAGAATCTTGCCCTGGTACACCGGCAGGCAGCCGACCACGACACGGGGATTTTGATAGTGGATGGTATCGCAATGCTCGCAGATAAAGCGTTCGCGATTGTCATCCGCCGGTATTTTGAAGACGACGCCTTTGCCGCACTCACAACAATATTTCATGGCTAGCGCAACTGCCTGTACTCACCGCCAAAAAACAGCAGCGGGCGAGCGCCTGAATCGCACTGCATCTCGACAACCTCGCCGATCAGGATAATATGGTCACCCGCCTCGATGCGCTCCCTGGTTTTACATTCGAAACTGCCGAGGCAATGCTTGAGCACCGCCTCGCCACTGCACCCGAGGTGAAAGCTGTCCTCTTCCAGGTGGTAGTTTTGTTTTTGCGCGTAGCGATTGGACATTGCCGCCTGATCCTCCGACAGGATGCTGACAGCAAAGCCCACGCTGTCATAAAAGGGCGTAAAGCGTTCGGAGTCCTTCTGGATGGACCACAACACCAGGGGCGGCGCCAGCGACACCGCGGAAAACGAGTTCACCGTCATACCGATGGGCCCCATCTCCTCATCGACAACCGTCACCACGCAGACGCCGGTTGAAAATTGCCCCAGGGCGTCGCGAAACGCCCGGCTGTCCAAGCCCATTGCAAACCCTCTTATTCTATTTTATTCGCCCGCGCCAGAACCCGGGCCATCGACCATCGACCATCAACCATCAAAACAAGGCCGTTACACCTGACTACCAACGGGATGCGGCCTCGCTGTCACTCTGCCGCGCCTCCACCCAGCGTTCACCGCCTTCGGTGTACTCTTTCTTCCAGAAGGGAGCACGGGTCTTGAGGTAGTCCATGATAAATTCACAGGCGGCAAAACCATCCCCACGGTGGGCACTGGCCACGCCCACGTAAACGATTCGCTCGCTTACACGCAGTGTGCCGACGCGATGGATAACGCTTACCGCCCCTAACGCCCAGCGCTGCGCGGCCTGCTCGACAATACCGCGTATCGCGTTTTCCGTCATGCCAGGGTAGTGCTCGAGCTCCATACGCTCGACCGTACTGCCGCCGCTATGGCCACGCACGTATCCGGTAAAAGCCACGATCGCCCCCACACCGGCACCGGCCGACAACAACGCGGCCTCCTGCTCGGTGGGGTCGAAATCATCGCTCTGGACCAGCACCGCGATGCTGATGGCAGCTTCTGTCATGGAACGCTACTCTACCCTGTTCAAGGCGCTGTTAACACCGGTTTCAATGCCTGCACAAATCGTTACAAGCCCCGACTGACGCTCGATTCAACCGACAGGAACAGCGCTGAAACAAGCCCCTGAAGCGTGGTGATCAACCCCCGGTAACCGGCGGATAGAACGCGATTTCGTCACCATCGACCAGGTTTTTCCCCGCATCGCAGATGGTCTGGTTGACGGCGATGACCAGGTTGTCACTCTCCAGCACCCGGCGCCAGTTTTCACCGCCCTGGCGGATGAGTCGCGCTATCAATGTCGAAACCGTGCAGGACTCGTCCAGCTCCAGCTCCAACTGGCGGGTATCGAGTTGCTCGCGAAAATCGGCAAAGAAAAGAATGCGCATCATGGCTCAGCTCTCCCCTGCCGCGAACCAGGCCCCGGATTTTCCGCCGGTTTTCTCCAGCAACCTGAGCTGCTCGATCACCATGCCCTTGTCGACCGCCTTACACATATCGTAAATCGTCAGGGCGGCTATCGAGGCCGCCGTGAGCGCCTCCATTTCTACCCCGGTCTGCCCCGCCAGTTTACAACGCGCCACAATATGCACGCAGCTGGACTCCGGCTCCAGCTCGATCTCCAGTGCCACCGAACTCAACATGAGCGGATGACATAGGGGGATCAGTTCCGAGCATTTTTTGGCCGCCTGGATACCGGCGATGCGTGCCACCGACAGGACATCGCCCTTTTTGTGGCCGCCCGCTTCGATCATCGACAGGGTTTCGGCTTGCATGCGCACGCGGGCTTCGGCGACGGCCTCGCGCTCGGTCACTGCCTTGGCTGTGACATCCACCATGCGGGCGTTGCCCGCCCCATCGATATGAGTCAGTTTAGAGACCATGATACATTTGCCTCATTTAATACGCGGGTATTATTACTTTATAGATCAGGCAATTATAGCGCTTACCTAAAGTGATAATCCAGATAATCGTCTATACCAGAATCGGGTCGTCATCCTGCAAATGCTGGACTGTGCCGACCCGCTCCGCCACCCGGGCGTCTACCGTGCGGTAGCGATAGACCCCGTCAACCACCTCCCGCTGCAGCAGGCCACGGGCCAACATCAGGTGCAGGTGGGCAATACATTCCCCCAGCGCGAGGTTGGTCTCGAAGTCGTCCAGGCTGCGCTTGAACAGGACCGGCAGTAGCTCCATGGCACTGCGCGGCTGCAGGCAGGCCTCCTCCAGTGCGGCGATGTGATCTTCATGGTGATCGATTAACTGCTGGAGCCGGGTGCGCACGCCACGAAAAGGCAGACCATGGGCCGGCAACACCAGCACATCCTCGGGAAGTGACATCATTTTGCGGTGGGAGTCCAGCCATAGCTGCAAGGGGTTCGCTTCCGGCTCAACGGCCATCACGCTGACATTGGAGGTAATCGTGGCGATGATCTGGTCGCCTGAAAACAGCACACCGTTTTCCTCATCCAGCAGACAGGCATGTTCCGGCGAGTGGCCGCGGCCCGTGACGACGCGTAAACGGCGCTCGCCCCAGTGCATGATATCCCCGTCCATCATGCGGATGTAAGCCCCCGGCATCGGCTCGACCACGGAGGAAAAACCACCGGCCCGCTGCCGTATTTTGGCAATACTTTCCTCGCTATAGCCGGCACGTTCGTAAAATCGACGAGCCAGCAGCGGCATATGTTTTCCCGGGCCGGCGCAAAAAGTGCGGCCAGTAAAATACTCTCCCTGGGTCATGTACAGCGGGGCCTGCCAGCGCTGCTCCAGCCAACCGGCCTGGCCGAGGTGATCGGGATGCATGTGGGTCACGACGATGCCCACGACCGGCTTGCCCTCTAAGCATTGAT
>JAUXCW010000035.1 GCA_030618705.1 Gammaproteobacteria bacterium
ATCACGGTAAGCCTCAAGCGAGAAGATGGTAAAACCGTTCACATCCGCAAGACAACCCGTGCAGAACCCCACCAGAAAGCGATATACGATGCCCTGGGCATTTCTGCCAAGCCCGGGAAAGTCGAAAAAACTATCATCTGAATCCAGCCCACAAAAACAAATCTGTAATGCCATAACGGGCTTGACCCGAAGGCTATCTATTTGTTTTTTATGATATTGTTGTCAGCGGAATCGAAAGATGGGTTAAGTAAGCACCATTGACTTTAAAGCCACCTATGGTCAATTCGCCGTCACCCCGGGCTTTGCGGTTGGAGCCGGCTCGGGTTTGGGCTAAAATCGCCAGCTTTTCAGCATCGGAACGAATATGGAAACCAATGCAATCAGGAATTCCCTGCATGATATCGACGAGCGTGTTGTCGCGCTGAGGGGGTATCTTTGACTATGCGGAGAAGAAAGACCGCCTCGACGAGGTAGAGCGTGAACTGGCCGAGCCCTCGGTCTGGGATGATCCGCAGCGTGCGCAGGAGTTGGGCCGTGAGCGAGCCCGGCTGGAAGACGTGGTGCTGGTGCTGGACAAGCTGGCCACGGGCAGCTCGGATGCCGCCGAGTTACTCGATATAGCAATCGAGGAGTCCGACAGCGATGCGGTAGAGGAAATCGAGGGTGAGATCGAGGACTTGCTGCGCGAGCTGGAGCAGCTCGAGTTCCGCCGCATGTTTGCCGGCGAGACCGACGCCAATAGCGCTTACCTCGATATCCAGGCCGGTTCCGGTGGTACCGAGGCCCAGGACTGGGCGGAGATGCTGTTGCGCATGTATCTGCGCTGGGGCGAGCACAAGGGCTTTAAGACCGAGCTGGTCGAGGCTTCCGATGGTGATGTCGCCGGAATTAAAAGCGCGACAGTCCGCCTCGAGGGAGACTATGCCTTCGGTTGGCTGCGCACCGAAACCGGCGTGCATCGCCTGGTGCGAAAATCTCCCTTCGATTCCGGTAGCCGCCGGCACACATCCTTCGCTTCGGTATTTGTCTCACCGGAGATCGACGACACCTTCGAAGTCGAGATCAACAGCGCCGACCTGCGGTTTGATACCTATCGTGCCAGTGGCGCCGGCGGTCAACACGTCAACAAGACCGACTCGGCGGTGCGGATAACCCATGAGCCCTCCGGAATCGTGGTACAGTGCCAGAATCAGCGTTCCCAGCACCAGAATCGCGATCGGGCGATGAAGCAATTGAAGGCGCGCCTGTACGAAATGGAAATGCTCAAGCGCCAGGCAGACCAGCAGGTGCTGGAGGACAGTAAGTCGGATATCGGCTGGGGCAGCCAGATTCGCTCCTATGTGCTGGATGACCAGCGGATCAAGGATTTACGCACCGGGGTGCAAACCAGTAATTGCCAGAACGTCCTCGACGGCGATCTCGACCAATTTATCGAGGCCGCGCTCAAGAGCGGCTTGTAGTACTCACTTGTAGTACTCATAGTACACACGGGTCCCGGCCGTTGCCGGGATTTGCGCCCTCACCGTAAACGCGTGAATCGGCACGGGCACTTTTGGAGCAGTTTGAAATGACCGACCAGATTGATAGCCAGCAAAACAACCGGGACAGCCAGAACGAAAACCGCTTGATCGCGGAGCGGCGCGCCAAGTTGGCGGCTATCCGCAAACAGCGCCAGCCTTTCCCCAACACCTTTCGCCGCGATAGCCACGCGCAGGAATTACAGGATCTCCTCGGCGGTAAGAGCAAGGAAGAGCTGGAGTCGCTGGACCGCCGCGCCAGGGTGGCCGGGCGCATTATGGCCAAGCGGGGCCCCTTCCTGGTGTTGCAGGATATGACCGGCCGCATTCAAGCTTATGTCGACAAAAAACGCCTGCCCGATGCGCTGGTGAATGAGATCAAGAGCTGGGATATCGGCGATATTATCGGTGCAGCGGGGCCGGTGCATAAATCCGGTAAAGGCGACCTGTATGTCTACATGGACGAGGTCGAGTTGTTGACCAAGTCGTTGCGGCCGCTCCCCGACAAATACCACGGCCTCACCGACCAGGAGCTGCGTTATCGCCAGCGCTATGTCGACCTGATAATGAGCGAGGACTCGCGCAAGGTATTCAGGACCCGGGCGATCCTGATCGACGCCATCCGGGATTACCTCACCGATCGCGACTTTCTCGAGGTGGAAACACCGATGATGCAGGCGATTCCCGGCGGTGCGGCGGCGCGTCCCTTTGTCACCTATCACAATGCGCTCAATCTCGAAATGTTCCTGCGCATCGCCCCCGAGCTGTATTTAAAGCGCCTTGTCGTCGGCGGCTTTGAGAAAGTGTTTGAGATCAATCGCAATTTTCGCAACGAGGGTTTGTCGACGCGGCACAACCCCGAGTTCACTATGCTGGAGTTCTACCAGGCCTATTCCGACTACCGCGACTTGATGGATATCACCGAGGATATGTTGCGCTATATCGCCGACCGGGTACACGGCAGTCGAGTCATAACTTACCAGGGCCAGGAATACGATTTTAACCAGGCGTTTACCCGCATGACCGTGTTTGAGTCGATCCTGCACTACAATCCTGATATCGATGCGGCGCAATTATCGGATCTGGACAACGCGCGTAAAATTGCCGAAGCCCTGGGTATTCCCCTGAAAGCGCGCTGGGGTTTGGGCAAAGTGCAAATCGAGATTTTTGAAAAAACCGTGGAGTCCCGTCTCGATGCGCCGACATTTATCACCGAGTACCCCACCGAGGTGTCCCCGCTGGCGCGGCGCAATGACGACAATCCCCTGGTCACCGATCGCTTCGAGTTTTTTATCAGTGGCCGCGAAATAGCCAATGGCTTTTCGGAGCTGAACGACCCCGAAGACCAGGCCGAGCGGTTTCGGCAGCAGGTGCAGGAAAAGGCGGCGGGGGATGACGAGGCCATGCATTTTGACGACGATTATATCGCCGCATTGGAATACGGCTTGCCGCCCACGGCCGGGGAGGGCATCGGCATCGACCGGCTGGTGATGTTTTTTGTCGACCAACCGTCTATTCGGGATGTGCTGCTGTTTCCCCATATGCGGCCGCAGGCTTGACCAGGGCCTATCGGTAGGCGGTAGAACATGGATATCAGTAATCTTAGAAGAGAGTACCGCTACTCCGGCGTCTCCCGCGCTGACCTTACGCCGGAACCGGTGGCGCAATTCAGCCGCTGGTTCGAGGAGGCGCAGCGGGCCGGCTTGCAGGATCCCAACGCGATGATCCTGGCGACGGTGGACGAGGCGGGCCAGGCCAGCCAGCGAACCGTGTTACTCAAATACTACGCTAGTGACGGTTTTGTGTTCTTTACCAACCTCGAGAGCAAAAAGGCCCGGCAGATTGCCGGTAATTCCCGTGTCAGTCTGCTGTTTCCCTGGCTTCAGTTCGATCGCCAGGTGATTGTCGAGGGGGTGGCGGAGCGCATATCCGCAGTTGAGTCCATGCGTTATTTTATGAGTCGTCCCCACGACAGCCAGCTTGCGGCCTGGGTGTCGAACCAGAGCCAGCCCCTGACATCGCGCCAGGTCCTGCTGCAAAAATTCGATGAGATGAAACGCAAGTTCGCCAACGGCGAAGTGCCGATGCCCTCATTCTGGGGCGGCTACAAAGTGCGTCATGAGCGCGTTGAATTCTGGCAGGGCAGGGAGCAACGACTGCACGATCGCTTCGAGTATGCGCGAGAGCCCGGCGGTGACTGGACCATAGAGCGGTTGGCGCCGTAGCGGGTTCCCACTCAGCTGTCGCGGTTATTAACTGTACGGCAAAGCCGATTCTGGCTGGCTGTAGTTTCGCAAGCAGGCATAGCAAGTGGAGGTATAACGTGGCATGGATATACCTGGTATTCGCCGGGCTTTTTGAAATCGGCTGGCCAGTCGGGCTAAAAATGGCCCAACAAGACGATAGCCGGGTGAGCGGGATACTCGTTGCCGTTGGTTTTATGGCTGTCAGCGGTTTTTTGTTGTGGTTGGCGCAAAAACAAATTCCCATGGGGACCAGCTACGCGGTCTGGACCGGCATCGGCGCGGCGGGGACATTCCTGGTGGGCATTGCCTACTACGGCGATCCCGCCAGCCTGGGCCGGTATCTCGGGGTCGCGCTGATTATTGGCGGGGTCGCGACCTTGAAACTGGCCAGTTAGTGCATTCTTAAGCGCCCTCTCCCACAGGGGGGGCGCTCCGGGATGGCCTACTCGATACTGGTGATATTGCACACCCGCAGGCGCTCTACCATCCCCTTGGGGGTAATTTCGAACTGGTAGCTGTGCTTTATTTTTCGCGTGGAGTAATTGAGGGTTTCCTGCGAGGCGAGGATTTCACCGGCGCGACAGAAAGATTCCATGCGGGCCGTGAGGTTGACCGTGTGCCCGACCACCCCGTACTTGACCCGTTTCGATGAGCCGATATTGCCGGCCACGACCTCGCCGGTATTCACCGCTATACCAACGCCGATGTCGGGTAGGCCCAGCCGCTGGTTCTCCGCGTTGATCTGGCCGATTGCCCCCTGCATATCCAGTGCGCACGCGAGTGCGCGGTCTGCATGATCCTGCTGGGTGATCGGCGCACCGAAAATGGCCAGGATGGCGTCGCCGATAAATTCGTCGATGGTTCCCTTGTGGTGGATGATGATTTCCGACATCACGCCGAGGTAGTTATTCAACATTTTGACCACCTGGGCGGGGGCCAACTTCTCAGCCATGGTGGTAAACCCGCGGATGTCCGCCATCAGGATCGAGACCCGTGTCATCTTGCCGCCGAGGTGCAGGCCGTTGGGCTGCGCCAGAATGCTGTCGACGATTTCCTCCGACACATAGCGGCCGAAGGTGTCGCGAATAAACTGGTGGTTGCGCTCCAGGTCCTTGAGGTAGCGCTGCTCCCGGTCGTGCCAGCGCTTGCGCTCCAGGCCGGCATTGAGCCTGGCGTTGAGTAGAACCCGGTTGATGGGCTTGATCAGGAAGTCGTCGGCACCGGCTTCGATACAGCTGATCACCGAATCTTCATCGTGAATGCCGGAGATCATCACCACCGGAATAGCGCGCCAGCGCTCACTTGCCTTGAGTTGGGTCAGGATGGCCAGGCCATCGACCTCGGGCATGGTCAGGTCGAGAAAAATAAGATCGAAAACCGCGCTGCCCAGCAAGTCGAAGACCTTTGTGCTGCTTGAGCTGGTCTCGACCTGGTGGCCCAGATGTTGCAGATGACGTGCCAGAACCAGCCGATTGGCATCGTCGTCATCGATGATAAGAATCCTGCCAGGCGCGACTTTTGACCCCGAGGCCAATTTTTTTGCAGATTTGTGAGCCTCTTCAAGTTCCTGCAGCAGCATTCGGGCATCGTGGCCCATCTCTTCGAGGATCGGCCGGTGATCCGCGAGTACCCGGTGGTGTTCCGCCAGTGTGTCGGAGTGGCCGATAATACTGTGTAATTCCTTGCGAATCCGCAGTATGACCTGCCTGTCAGAGGGGTCGAAATCGTCGTTGGCGGCGGTGCGGGTGAGGGTGTTGAACAGGCTCGAAGCGGCGCTGTTGAGGCTGTCGGTTTCGGCGTCCAGCTCCTTACTTTGCAGGGGGCGCAGCTGATCCTGCACGCGCCGGGTATTATCGGCGATGGCATGGGCGATATTCATTAATGCGGCGAATTGGGCGCTATCCTGCGGCACCTTGTCCTCATTGTACGGTAAGTGCAGATTCGTAGAGTATAGATCGCATAACGCGATTGCCTAGCCTGCGGGTATCGGGCCTGGTTTGCGCCTTTGGAGGCCACTGTCTACACTTTTATTCAATCTGCCAGGGCATAGACTGACTGGTTAAGCGCGGAATGGATGAGCAGGTGGACGCACAATGTTGGACGTACTGGCACAGGTAGAAATTTTTGCAGGGCTTTCGGGCGAGGAATTGGAAATGCTGGCGGGCAGTAGCGTCAGCAGGCAATATCCAAAAAACACGGTCATCATCAATGACGGTGATAACGCCGACTCGCTTTACCTTATCGATTCGGGGCGGGTGAAAGTCTATTGCAGCGACAAAAACGGCAAGGAGTTCATCATGAATACCCTGGAGGCAGGGGATTACTTTGGTGAGCTGGCGCTGCTGGACGACGATCGTCGCTCCGCCTCGGTGCGCACCATGGAAAAGTGCTCCTTCCGAATCATCTATAAAGAAGATTTCCAGCGGGTCATTTCCGAGCACCCCAATATTGCCCGCATCCTGATGCGTAACCTGACCCGTCGGGTGCGTACCCTCACCGACAAGGTCAAGAGCCTGGCGCTGCAGGATGTCTACGGTCGAGTTACCAAGGTCCTGACCGGGCTGGCGAAGCCGCGGGATGATGAAAGCTCATTTATCGAGGAGCGCCTTACCCAGCAGGATATCGCCGACCGGGTCGGGGCGTCGCGGGAGATGGTGGCTCGCATTCTCAAGGACCTGACCATAGGCGAGTATATCGGCTTCGAAGGCCGCAATATCGTCATCAACGGCAAATTGCCGGCGAGCTATTAGCGTCGGCCTGGCGCCCGTCAGGCCCCTCTCAAACGCTCTATCAAGCAAATACCAACGGGTTGCGGCTTACCGCCGTTATAATCATGTACGCGGCGCACGCACCGGCTATCATAAAGGCCAGGCCGCGAATCACTCGATTCCTGCCGTAGTTTAGCGCCAGCATACCGAAACCGATGTAGGCGACCAGGGCGAGCATCTTTGCTGTCAGCCACCAGGAGTTGACGAAGGGATATTGCTGACTGTGCCAGGCCAATGAGATGCCGCTGGCCAACAACAGGGTATCGACGATATGCGGTAGCCGCCGCATCCAGCCCCGTTGCATGAGTTGCGATTGCAGCAGCATCAACACCCCCCGCAGGGCAAAACCGCTCACCGAAATCAGCACCAGTGCAATGTGCAGGTTCTTTACCGCTATCCACATGTGATTTATCGCCTGTCTTCAAGGACGCGCGCGTCCACGTCGCCGTCGCCTAATCGAATATTGATTGTTTCATCCGCTGTTAACTCCGTCACACTGCGAACAATTTTTCCCTGTGTATCGGAGACAATGGCGTAACCCCGCTGCAGGGTCTGCAGCGGGCTCACCGAATGCAATAACTCACCGGCTTTTTCCAGCTCGTGCCGTTTGCCGCGCAGGGCGGTTTGCCAGTGCTGCTGTAACTGCCGCTGCAGGTGTTCGAGTCGCTCGCCGAGTCGGGCGATATTCCTGTCAGGTGCCAGCCGCTCCAGCCGTTGCCGCAACTGCTCGACCCGGGTCTGGCGCTGTTGCGCCAGGCGACGGTTGGCTCGTGCCAGCCGCAACTCGAGCTCATCGAGGCGTAGTGTGTATTCCTGCAGCCGGGTTCCCGGATGTTTCAGGCGTTTGTGCAAGCCCTCCATCCGCTGTCGATCCCCGGCGATACGATTGTTTATCAAGGTTTCCATTCGCCGGCGAAAGTCGCGCAACAGCGCCAGCCACTGCTGTTGGTCGGGGCTGAGCATCTCTGCCGCCGCCGATGGCGTGGCGGCGCGCTGGTCTGCCACCATATCCGCAATGCTGAAATCGATCTCGTGGCCCACGGCGGACACCACGGGCAATTCACTGTGGTAGATCGCCGCAGCCACCGTCTCTTCATTGAATGCCCACAGGTCTTCCAGCGAGCCACCGCCGCGGCCGACGATCAATACGTCCAGCGGTGGCGTCAAACTGTCGGCAATGAGATTGGCGTGTTCTATGGCATCGGCGATCTTCGCGGCGGCCCCGTCGCCCTGCACCGGCGCCGGAAACAGGGTGACGGGGATGGCGGGAAAGCGGCGCCGCAGCACGACCAGGATATCCCGGATCGCCGCACCCGTGGGTGAGGTGACGACCCCGATGTGCTGCGGCAGTTGCGGAACCGGTCGTTTACGGCCGGCATCAAACCAGCCCCGGCTCGCCAGTTCCTGCTTCAACAGTTGGAAGGCCCGCTCCAGCGCACCGAGCCCCGAGTCCTCGAGATGCTCGACAATCAGCTGGTAGTCGCCCCGGTTTTCGTAGATGCTCAAGCGCCCGCGGGCCGTGAGCTTCATGCCGTCCTCCGGCCGAAACTTCAGCGCCTGGTTGCGGTTGCGGAACATGGCGCAGCGAACCTGTGTCCGGGAGTCCTTGAGGGTGAAGTACCAGTGGCCGGAGGAGGGCCGCACCAGGTTGGAAATCTCCCCCTCGACCCAGATTCGGGAGAAATGGGTTTCCAGCAGTTGCCGGGCCCGTTGGTTGAGCTGGGATACGCTGAGCACCTTGCGTTCTGCGCCGGGTGGCGTCGCCGTCGTTGTCATAGCACTGTGCTTGTCATTGCTGCAGTCTTGTCATTGGAGGAAAAAGGGGCTCGTTTTTGAGTCACGCTGCTGTCCTGTAGTTCTTTAGTTATGATCGGTTGTTATTTACCCTGTTGGGTCTGGCCGCTATAATGCCGCGTTTATTTCCAACTCGCCATTTGAGGAGATACATGCTCCGCATCGCGCAAGAAGCCCTGACCTTTGATGACGTACTGCTGGTGCCCGGATATTCCGATCTGGTTTCCAGGGACGTCAGCCTTCAAACTCGCCTGACACGCCGCATCAGGCTCAATATGCCGCTGATCTCCGCGGCGATGGATACCGTCACCGAGACCCGCCTGGCTATTTCCATGGCCCAGGAGGGCGGCATCGGTATTATCCACAAGAGCATGGCCATTGAACAGCAGGCCGCCCAGGTTCATGCGGTCAAGAAGTACGAGAGCGGTGTGGTCAAGGACCCCATCACCATCGAGGCCGGCGCCACTATTCGGGAATTGCTCGAAATCAAGCGGCAATACAACATCAGCGGCGTTCCGGTACTGGATAAGGGCGACTTGGTGGGTATCGTCACCAATCGTGATGTGTTGTTCGAGGCTGACCTCAGCGCCACGGTCTCCGGCATCATGACGCCCCGGGATCGCCTGGTCACCGTGCGCGAGGGCGCCGACCTGGACGAGGTCAAGGGCTTGCTTCACCAGCACCGGGTAGAAAAGGTCCTGGTGGTGGACGAGAATTTTGCCCTGCGCGGCATGATTACGCTGAAAGATATCAGCAAGGCGCAGAACTACCCCAGCTCGGCCAAGGATAACCAGGGCCGTTTACTGGTGGGGGCCTCGGTGGGCACTGGGCCGGATACCGATGACCGGGTCGCGGCGCTGGTCGAGGCCGGGGTCGATGTGTTGGTGGTGGACACTGCCCATGGACATTCGCTCAACGTGCTCAATCGGGTCAGCTGGATCAAGCAGCACTACCCCGATATGCAGTTGATCGGCGGTAATATCGCCACCGGCGAGGCGGCAATAGCCCTGGTCGAGGCCGGCGCGGATGCCGTCAAGGTGGGTATCGGTCCGGGTTCGATCTGCACCACGCGGATCGTCACCGGAATCGGCGTACCGCAAATCACAGCCATTGCCGATGTCGCCGCCGCGCTGGCGGATACCGATGTTCCGCTGATAGCCGACGGCGGCATCCGCTACTCCGGGGATCTGGCCAAGGCGGTCGCGGCCGGGGCAGATACGGTGATGATGGGTAGTATGTTTGCCGGCACCGAGGAGGCCCCGGGCGAGGTGGAGTTATTCCAGGGCCGTACTTATAAATCTTATCGTGGGATGGGCAGCCTTGGCGCCATGTCCCGCACCCAGGGCTCTAGTGACCGCTACTTCCAGAGTGCCGATGAGGGCGTGGAAAAGCTGGTACCCGAGGGCATCGAGGGCCGGGTTCCCTACAAGGGGCCATTGTCGGTGATCGTGCACCAGATGATGGGTGGCTTGCGCGCCGCAATGGGTTACACCGGTTCCGCGGATATGCAAGCCATGCGCACCCAGCCACAATTTATCCGGGTGACCGCTGCCGGCATGAACGAAAGCCATGTGCACGATGTCAGCATTACCAAGGAAGCACCCAATTATCCCACCGCAAGCTAGCGAAGCAGGCCGGGATCCAACAGTTTTGTAAGCCGTGATCCCTCGATAAACCGGGGGGCGCGGTATTATTCTTGTCCGGGGACGGTATGAGCTACGATATTCACGCCCAGCGTATTCTGATTCTTGATTTTGGCTCGCAGTACACCCAGTTGATCGCCCGCCGGGTGCGGGAAATCGGCGTCTACTGCGAGATTCGCGCCTACGATATTGAGGCCGGGGCACTGGGGGAATATGACCCCCGGGGAATCATCCTGTCGGGCGGACCGGAGACCGTGACCAGTCAGGAAACGCCGCGACTGCCCACTGCGGTACTGGAATACGGCGTGCCGGTGCTGGGCATTTGCTACGGTATGCAAACCATGGTGGAGCAGCTCGGTGGCAGTGTCGGCGGCTCCGAACAACGCGAATTCGGCTATGCCCAGGTCAGCGTGACGGGGGAGGGCGAACTGCTGCGCGACATCGTCGACCACGAGGGTGAAGACGGCCCCATCCTGGATGTCTGGATGAGTCATGGCGATAAGGTCACCGAATTGCCGCCCGGTTTTCAATTGATGGCGGCGACCGACAGTGCGCCGATTGCCGGCATGTACCACGCCGAGCGCAATTTGTACGGCGTACAATTTCACCCCGAGGTGACCCACACCTTACAAGGCGGGCGCATACTCGAACGTTTCGTACACAATATATGCGGCTGTGAAGAGCTATGGACACCGGGCAATATCGTCGCCGATGCGGTGCAGGCGATTCGCCGGCAGGTGGGAACGGACAAGGTACTGCTGGGGCTGTCCGGGGGTGTCGACTCCTCGGTTACTGCGGCCCTGTTGCACCGCGCCATCGGCGACCAACTGACCTGTGTCTTTGTCGACAACGGCTTGCTGCGCAAGGGTGAGTCGGAGCAGGTGATGGCGATGTTCGGCAGCCACATGGGGCTCAACGTGGTCAGGGTGGGGGCCGAGGAGGAGTTCCTTTCCCGTTTGCAGGGCGAGGCCGACCCGGAGAAGAAACGTAAAATCATCGGTAATACCTTTATCGAGGTCTTCGACGTCGAGGCGGCAAGAATCGAAAACGTGCACTGGCTGGCCCAGGGCACGATCTATCCCGATGTCATCGAGTCCGCCGCCAGCAAACACGGCGGCGCCCATGTCATCAAATCCCACCACAATGTGGGCGGCCTGCCGGAGGATATGAAGCTCAAATTGCTGGAGCCGCTGCGGGAGCTGTTCAAGGACGAGGTGCGCAAGCTGGGCCTCGAATTGGGCTTGCCCTACGATATGGTGTATCGCCACCCCTTTCCGGGCCCGGGCCTGGGCGTGCGAATCCTCGGTGAGGTGCGCAAGGAATACGCCGACATTCTGCGCGAGGCGGATGCGATCTTTATCGAGGAATTACACGCCGCGGAGCTCTATCACAAAACCAGCCAGGCCTTTGCCGTATTCCTGCCGGTCAAATCCGTCGGTGTGGTAGGCGATGCCCGGCGCTACGAGTATGTGATCGCACTGCGGGCAGTGGAGACCATCGATTTTATGACCGCGCGCTGGGCGCACCTGCCCTATGATTTTCTCGAGCGGGTATCCAACCGCATCATCAATGAAATCAGCGGTATCTCCCGCGTCAGTTACGATATTTCGAGTAAGCCACCTGCGACCATCGAGTGGGAGTGAGTGGCACTGGCTGGCATCACACAGGTTATCTGGCCTATAGTCACGTTCTTTTTTCCTTCATACCGCAGAGTCCGAAGTTTTCCTCGATTGAATTTAGTGGCTATGCTTCGGAGGGAACACTCTCGAAGTTGTAATGTTTAGTCGTGTAGAAAATAAGCGATGATATCCATCTCCTTGTGCGGGATGCCGATAATATCAATGCCTTTTTCTCCAGTCAGGTAAAAGACAACGTGCTCGCCCTGCGGGAAACTGAAATAGCCCCCAGCTACATCCGGACGGTGTTTGCCCAGTCGCGGGTTTTCGGCTAACCAGCCAAAGCGCTTTTCGAGTGCTTTCAGGTAGGTATTACGTTGGAGCCTGCCCCATTGTCGCTCTGTATATCGGCCTATATTTTTCAAGTCTTCCTGAGCCCTCGGGGTGACTCTGAATCCGGGTGTCAGGCTTCGTTATCCAGATCGTTGATCAGTGTGTCCATTGTAAAATTTTTAACGAACTCACCGGCTTTGGCCTGTTCAGCGCCTTGGGCCAAATGACTTCGTAAAGCGTCAAGTTTGCTTTTGCGCTCTTCCATTGCGCGTAGGGCATCACGGACAACTTCACTAGCGGAGCCGTAACGCCCACTGGCAATCTCATTCTTGATGTAAACTTCCCAGTGCGCACCCAAGCTAAGACTTGTTGTTGCCATATCACTCTCCGGGTATTCAAAATTAACAAATATGAATATAAGTTAAGCCGAAAAGAAAGGCAACCAGCGTTTGATCAGTCAGTTTCGAGCGCTTAGCAACAAATTCTGAGCAGATCACAGGCCGGAATTCGGCCGATTTTTTCGCTTGCGCTATCCTCGCTGCTGCGATTGACTACATCCCGCTGTGAAACGGCTGTGTTGCTTCGGGGTGGTCAGGCTGGTTGTTCAACGAAAAGGGTGTGTATGCTTCCTATACTCTAATGATGAAGGTAAGGTAGTGTCTTTAAAAGCCTGCTGGGAATACAGCAAGATTGAAGAGCAAGTAACTAAATTGATGGGCGGCTAGTAGGTTTAGAATCTACTTGGGCGTGAGGTAAATGAGTCATGTTTTTATGGGTCATTTACTTAAGTGTCATTTTGAAATGAGAAGAGGGTAGCGCTTTGAAGTTTTGGATATCTCTTGTAAATACCCGGGAAATTAATCAATTTATTGATATAGCAAAGAAAGCAGAAGATCTGGGGTTCGAAGGCATAACCGTTGCCGACCATCTGATTTATCCTGAAAAAGTTGACACAAAATATCCCTATTCTGATGATGGCAAAATCTGGTGGCCCAATAATAATCCCTGGACAGACCCCTGGGTTACGCTCACTGCCATGGGCGTTGCAACAAAAGAGCTGAAGCTCGCTACCAACATATACCTTGCAGCGTTAAGAGACCCTTTTACGGTAGCACGTGCGACGAGTGCTGCCGCCATTTTTACCAACAACCGGGTTCGCTGCGGTGTTGGTGCTGGAATGATGAAAGAAGAGTTTGATCTTGTCGGTGTTGATTTTAAAGCACGTGGGCGAGTGCTGGACGAAGTTATCGAGTGTATGCATAAACTGCACTCTGGTGATCCTGTTTCTTATAAAGGTGAATTCTTCAACTTTAGCGATGCCATCATGTCTCCGGCACCGACTAAAAAAATTCCCGTTTGGGTGGGTGGTGTGAGTAAACCTGCGTTGCGCCGTGCTGCCGCAAATGATGGATGGATGAGCGTGCCGATGAAAAATGAGCAGCTTGCGAAAGTGCTCTCGGAGCTGTTCGAATTACGTAAAGCCTGTGGCAACTATGATGCCCCCTTTGATGCAATGTTAAGTCCCCTGGAATTAATTACACAGGATTTTGTTGATACATTAGATTCTGCAGGGACCTACCACACTAACGTTTTACCCTGGACACCTTCACCCTGGGGAAAAGCATTCTGGGTGGAAGATGGCGAAGACCACTCCCTGTTTGAAGTGAAGTGCAAGTCCATGGAGCGCTTTAGAGATATGATGCATAAGTTTGGTATGTGGGAAAACTAAAAAGGGTAAATACCCATTTTGAAGCTACCCAAACAGGCCAATCAAGGGTCAGGTGCTGGGCATCGTCTACTGCGTGATTGCCACGCACCTGATCAAGAAAGCGGGTCATAGCCACAAGACGGCCCGTACCGGTGCGGCCACCCCCATCCAACGGTTTGGGTCTGCACTCAATCTGAATATCCGTTTGATGTGCATGGACGCACAAATGCCGCGGGCGCATGGATGCGCAGGAGCGGCCCACATGCTGTTTCTCGACGGCGTGTACGTCGACCCAGCCGCTGGGGTCGCCCGGTTCCGTTGGGCAAAGGCGCCGACCAGCCCGGAACTCACACACCTGGCGCACACCATCGCCCACCGGGTCGGGCGCTTTCTTGAACGGCTGTGCCGTTACATCAGCCGCCCGGTGATATCGGATAAGCGGCTGTCGTTAGCAAGAGGCGGCAACGTGCGCTACCAGCTCAAGACGCCCTATCGTGACGGTACCACCCATGTGGCCGCTCCTGCGCATCCTGCGCTCGCGGCATTAGTGCATCCATGCACGTCATCTTCGAGCCACTGGACCTCATCGCAAGATTGGCGGCCCTGGTGCCGAAGCCGCGTGTGAACCTGATGCGCTTCCATGGCGTATTCGCCTAAGGCGCCTACTGTTGGTGCACCAAACTGGTCTAATAATGCAGCCGGGAGGCAATCGATGTAGCGAACAGTTTTCAAGTACACATGGCACCATGTAGCAACCCAACGAGGCCAAGCTATGTTGTTGAGCGAACTGCACGCAAAAAATGACAAAATTCTGGCGCTCGGCAATCAATATGGGGCGAGGCGTATTCGTGTATTTGGCTCTGTCGCCCGATCTGAAGAGCGAATGGATAGCGATGTGGACTTTCTGGTGGATTTCCCTCGGGGTTATGATTTCTTCAGCCAGCGCCTGCCATTAACTGAACGATTGGCCCGGCTACTGGGGCGAAAGGTGGAATTAGTGCCCGAACATGAACTCAACCGCCATATCCGCGAGCAGGTACTACAGGAGGCGGTAGATTTATGAGCAAATCCTGGCAGCCCTTCGCCCGCTAGATTGCCGGCTGCGGGTAGCTCTTTCGTACGTAACCACCGATCTCATTGTCCCAACGGTAATCAGCATCCAGTCCAGGATGACTCCAAAGCCCGTTGTGTACCGGCAATATCGGGTAGAACACAGAGCCTTTTCGTTGGATCAAAATTACATCGGGGCGGCGTGAGAGTACATAGTCAGCATTGGAGCGAAAATGGCCCGCCAGTACAACCCCATCGACATCTTGCGGATGCTTAGCAATGATTTTGTTGGTCAGACCCAACATATCCAGCACCGGAATCTCGGACCAATAGCGCAACCTGCCAATTCCGATAGACGCAATCAGCTGCACAGGGGGATCCATTTGCCGAATTTTTGCGATCTTGGCTTTCACACTTTCATCCGGGCTGAATGACTTTGGATAGGCTGCCATTCGCTTGGCCGACCACCCCCCCTGATTAACCCAGTTAGCACCAAAAACACTCCACGTAGGGCCATTTAGGCTCCATAATGGCATCATTGCAACTGCAAGGATGACTAAGGCAGCGCTCGTCCGCTGATGCCTCCCAAGTAAATAGGAAATGGAGAATAGCGAACCAGCGCTGAGAATCGGTATCAGGGGTAGCAAAAATCGGCTATTACTGAATACGTCACCGCCGACAAACACGACATACAATAGCAGGAGCACACTAAAAATAACGCCATTGAGCAGGGCGCGGCAATAAATTGCCGCAACGGCAAATGGAATGACGAGAAAAATTGCACCATCCCTTAAAAAATACCAGATATAACGAAAGCCGTACGATAAGGGCAGGCCACCCACTTTCGCATAAAATGTGTTGGGAACAACATCATTAAAGTACACAACACGAAACAGAGTAAGTACTAGCAGGGTAATAAAATATACTCCACCGTGCACCAGGATTTCACGGGACGGCAGCCGTTGTCGGGTGCTGCGCAATTGCTCTATATATTGTGTCAACACAAGGGCCGCGGCCAGTAAAACACCATCCGGACGAGCTAACAAAGCCAGCACGCCAAAAAACATGCAAAGCTCCGTGCGCTTGGAATTTTGTGCCGCTAATGCAGCGATAATGCATGCAGTGAAGAGCCCTGTTTCCAATCCCGACAAAACCCAATTGATAAATGGGTTGGATGCATAGACAATCAGTGGCACGAAACAGGCCAGAAATCGATATTGCCGGGGTAGCAAAGTCAGCGCATACCAATAACTCGCTAGCAACAAGCCGATCCCGGTCAACACGCCAAGATAGTGGCTAAACGATTCCACTTGACACCCTAGATAAATACCAACGGCCAAGGAAACCGCCCATAACGGATTGGTTATGCCCTCTACTCGCTCGCCAACATTAAACACGTAGCCGTTGCCCTCAGCGAGATTTTTTGAGTACTGGTAGGTGATATACGCGTCATCGACCTGCTCGGTAATCAAGCGAGATTCATAGACGAAGAGCAGTAAACACGCCGCCATTAATGTCATCGAGACGGCTATTGCAAGGACTCCATAGTTCACTGATTTGTTCATCGATACGATATACCCTGATTCCAAATGATTCTTGCCGGAGCTGCAACTTTCCCAGCACCTGGTCGACAGCCACCTCGTCCATGCCCCGTTGATCAGGGATGCAAGTATAATCCTATATTTCACACCAAAACTACCGCCAAATCACTGATAAGCGGATCAAGCCAAGGCTGCCCTTATGGCCCCAGCACTGGGGACGCCTGCAGTTTAAGGATTTAAGAGAGAATGAGTCGAGCCTGTTGTTGTGATAGTGGTGTGGCGATGGTAATTTGTTGTTGACAAATTAGTTAATCGACTACTCAGGAACGAGGAGGTCAATGCGATGCCAAGGAAGGCGCGTTTGTATTTGCCTGGCGGGCTCTTTCACGTGTTGGGAAGGGGGCTGGAAAGGCGTAGTATATTTTTGGATTCAAGGGATAAACGGGACTTTCTCGATCGTTTTGGGGAGGGTCTTTATAAGACAGGCCATCAATGCTATGCCTGGGTGTTGATGGATAATCATTATCACTTATTGTTGCGTCAAAGCGAGGCGCCACTGTCAGCGCTGATGGGGCCTTTGTTGGGTGGCTATGCACTGAGTTTCAATCGTCGTCACCGCCGTTCTGGTTATTTGTATCAAGGACGTTGTCGATCGACTCTTTGCGAGGAAGATAGTTACTTTCAAGAATTGCTTCGTTATATTCATTTGAATCCAGTCAGGGCCAAAATGGTCGCTGATGTAGATGCTTTACTTGTTTATCCCTGGACTGGCCACAGCGTTCTGATGGGAAAATTGGCCTGTGAGTGGCAGACTGTTGACGAGGTGCTGACTTTGTTTGGAACAAAAATACAGCAGGCTCGCAAAAATTATGGGAGTTTTTTAGCGCAAGGTCTCGGTGTGCAGTCAGAGCACAACCTTGACGGTGGGGGACTGGTTCGCAGTGCAGGAGGCCGGGCTGCAGCCATACGGATAAACCAGGAGAAAAATCCTCGCCTCAGTGATGAGCGGATTTTGGGAAGCAGTGAGTTTGTTGCAACAGTGCTGCGTCAATTGGAACTCAATAACGTCCACCGGGAAGATTGGACATACGATTTGATGGTCAACGCTGTTTGCGACCATTTTTCGGTAGATCAACAGCAAATAAAGTATCGTGCCCGTGGAAATGCCCGATCGAAAGCCAGAGCATTGATAGCAACATTCGCTCACGATTATCTTGGCATGAATACCAAAGAGCTTGGCGCTTCGCTCATGATGACTCATCAAAGCGTATCAACAGCGATACGTCGCGGACGGTCGATTAGTATCGAGGAAGGAATAACGCTGGAATCCTTAAAGCCTTAAGCTGCAGGCGTCCCCAGTGATTAACTAATCAGCATGGCCCGCATAACCCGGTGCAGCAGGCGTTTTTGTCGGGCGATATTTTCCGGCGAATGCAAGTCTCCCTCCGCCATGGTGTCAAAGGCGCGCTGGGAGAGGAAATAGCCGGTGG
>JAUXCW010000047.1 GCA_030618705.1 Gammaproteobacteria bacterium
AACAGGCCGTACAGGGGATCAAGCATTGTCAGAGCAGCACAGAAAACTGGAGCGCCGGGAACTCGGCACAGCCATTCTGATACGCAACTCCATGAGCGGAGATTCAATCGGCGAATTGGTCAATCTCACGGTCGAGGGCCTGATGATCATCAGCGACCAGGAAATGAGTACCAATTCCATTTTCCAGTTCAGCCTCGAAGTGCCCGACGGCGCGAACAACACCACCAGTGTCGAGCTGGGTGTCGATTGCCTGTGGAGCCGACCGGCTGAGAATTTTAACCGCCACTGGTCCGGTTATCAGATTATCGACGCGTCCCCCGACGCGCTCAAAACCATCGACTGCCTGATTAGCGGCTATTCCGGACAGAGCAAGGCTAGCTAACCCCCGTCCGGCGCGAAACATCCCACGCCTCGCTGTCGCATCAACTCTGTCAGTTCATCCAGCACCACCGGATCGTCTATCGTAGAAGGGGCTCGATAGGGCTCCCCATCAGCGATCTTGTGCAGTATTCCCCGCAGGATTTTGCCCGAGCGCGTCTTGGGCAAGCGGCCGACTACCAGGGTTTGGCGCAGGCAGGCCACGGCACCGGTGGTATCTCTCACCAACTGGACCACCTCGGCCTCTACGGTACTCGCCGGAGTCTCGACGCCGTCCTTGAGGCAGACCAGGGCGACCGGTATCTGGCCGCGAAGCGAGTCCACAATGCCGATCACCGCGCACTCCGCCACGGCCGGATGACTGCCGACCACTTCCTCCAACTCGCCGGTTGACAGGCGGTGACCGGCGACATTGATGACATCGTCGGTGCGCCCCATGACGAACAGATAGCCGTCCTCGTCAAAATAACCCCCGTCACCACTGACATAATAACCGGGAAACTGTTCGAGATAGCCGCTGACAAAGCGCTCGTGGTCGCGCCAGATCGTCGGGAAGCAGCCCGGGGGTAACGGCAGCTTGATCGCAATGGCGCCCTGCTCTCCCGCCGGCAATTCGTTCCCCTCAGCATCCAGGATACGCACATCGTAACCGGGCACGGGATAGCTTGCCGAACCCGGTTTGGTGGGTACTGCTTCGATGCCCATCATATTCGCCGCGATAGCCCAGCCGGTTTCCGTCTGCCACCAGTGATCCACCACCGGTCGCCGGAACAATTCCCGCAACCACTCATAGGTCGGCGGGTCCAGCCGCTCCCCGGCCAGGAACAGGGTTTTCAGGCCGGACAGGTCGTACTTTCCAGGCAGCTTGCCGGCGGGATCCTCTTTCCTGATGGCGCGAAATGCCGTCGGCGCGGAGAAGATCGCCTTGACGCCGTACTCGGCGATCACTCGCCAGAAAGCACCGGCGTCAGGGGTCTTGACCGGCTTGCCCTCGTACAACACGGTGGTGCAGCCCGCGATCAGCGGGCCGTAGACAATATAGCTATGGCCGACCACCCAGCCCACATCGGACGCGGCCCAGAAAACATCACCGGGGTCGATATCATAAATCGCTTTCATCGAGTAGTGCAGGGCCACGGCATGGCCGCCATTATCACGGACGATACCCTTGGGCGCGCCGGTGGTACCGGATGTATAGAGTATGTAGAGCGGGTCGGTGGCCAACACCGGCACACAGTCCACCCCCGTGGCGCCCGCGACGGCCTCGGACCAGGACAGGTCCCGGCCGGGCAGCAGATCGGCTTGCGCCTGCTCCCGCTGCAGGATGATGCAATGGCCTGGCTTGTGCTGTGCCAGCTCGATGGCGGCATCGAGGAGGGGCTTGTAGGGAATCACCCGCCCCACCTCGACACCGCAGGAGGCCGAAACAATTACCACGGGCTCAGCGTCATCGATACGCACCTTGAGCTCACCGGGGGCGAAGCCACCGAAGACCACCGAGTGAACCGCGCCCAGGCGGGCACAGGCCAACATCGCGATCGCCGCCTCGGGCACCATCGGCATATAGATGAGCACACGATCACCCCTGCCGACGCCGAGCTGGGCGAGGGCTCCCGCGAACACGGCGACTTCATCACGCAGCTCTGCATAGGTATAGCGACGTTGGGTCGAGGTCACCGGTGAGTCGTAAATCAAAGCCGTCTGCTCGCCCCGTCCCTGCTCGACGTGAACATCCAGCGCCAGGTAGCAGGTATTCAGTTCACCGTCGACAAACCAGCGCGCCACGCCGTTTTCATCCGTTGCCAGTATCGTTTCAGGCTGCTTGTACCAGGCGAGTGCGCCGGCCTTGTCGCGCCAAAATCCCTCGGGATTGTCCAGAGACCTCCGGTATTCTTCCTGGTAAGACATGGTTTTCCCTCTTTTTTCCGCCAGTAGGCTGCTGGCCTCTATTATGCCCGCGAATTCGCCACGCTCCTACCGGACTTTAGTCGCGCCCAATGGGCTCGAGCTGCGGTATAATGGCGAAATCACATACGGGGATATATCAATGGGCACCGCACTGGATCAGGCCGACAGCCAAAAACTCACCGGGATGGCCGAGCAATTATCGCAGCAACTGGAGCAATTCCGCGCCTTGGGAATGCAGCTCGACCTTACCCGGGGCAAACCCGGGACCGAGCAACTGGACCTGTCCAATGCGCTCGACGGCATCCTGCAAGGGGGCTACCACTGCGGCGACGGTACCGATACACGCAATTACGGCGGTCTCGACGGCATTACAGAGGCCAGGGCACTGTTTGCCGGGATGCTGGATGTGGCGCCTGAAGACTTGCTGATAGGCGGCAACAGCAGCCTCACCCTGATGTATCAAGCCGTGAGCTTCGCGCTCTACCAGGGCCTGGCGGGGGAGGGCTCAGCCTGGACGAATGAGCCCGGAACGATCAAATTCCTGGCGCCAGTGCCCGGTTACGACCGCCATTTCTCGATCTGCGAGCAATTCGGTATCGATATGATCACCGTCGACATGGACGATAACGGGCCGGACATGGACCAGGTCGAGGCCCTGCTGCGCCAGGATCCGTTGATCAAGGGCATCTGGTGTGTACCCCGGTTTTCCAATCCCTCGGGGGTGACCTACAGTAGCGAGGTGGTGCAGCGGCTGGCGCGCCTGCCCACCATCGCCGGTCGCCACTTCAGGGTATTCTGCGACAACGCTTATTCGGTACACGCCCTGGACGACGATGCCCCGGCGCTGGACAACATCATGCAGGCCTTTGTCGAGGCCGGGACCGAAGACGCCCTCTACCTGTTCGGCTCCACCTCCAAAATTACCTTTGCCGGCGCCGGCGTCGCCTTTGTCGCGATGTCGCCCGCCTCGCTCGGCAACTTTAAACAACAACTGGCAATCAGCCAGATCGGGCCCGATAAAGTCAATCAACTGCGCCACGTTAAGTTTCTCCGCGACAGCGATCACCTGAAACAGCATATGCGGGACCACGCCCGGCTGCTCAAGCCACGGTTTGATATCGTCATCAAGCGCTTGCGCGAGGGTCTGGGGGGCTGGGACATCGCTCGCTGGACCGAGCCCCGGGGCGGTTATTTCGTCTCCTTCGACACCCTGCCCGGCCTCGCTAAAACGGTAATAGAGCTCGCCGCCGGGGCCGGTGTCGCACTGACGCCCGCCGGGGCGACCTTCCCCTATGGCGAAGACCCCTGGAACCGAAATATTCGCATTGCCCCGAGTTTCCCCTCGCTGGAGGATATCGACCAGGCGATGCAAGTGTTTGTGACGTGTGTGAAGCTGGCCAGCGTGGAGCAGTTACTCAATCACCGGCAGGCGGAAACCAGCTAATCGCTGTTCTCGCTGCCACCGCCGGGCCGGATAGGCTTGCCGACAATCGGAAACATGGCGACCTTGTCGTCTGCGGAGGCATCGCGGATTTTACCCGTGCCCTCCTGCTCTACCTCGTCGATACGCAACACGTGGTGCATCGGAATATAGGTGCGCTGTACGCCATTGAATTCGCTGCGCAGCTTCTCTATGCCCGGGTCGACTATCATCTGGCTTTTATCGCCGAAGACAAAATCCTCCACCTCGATAAAGCCGTACATTTCGCTTTGGTAGACGGCGTTTGCATAGAGCTCGAAGACTTTATCGTGGTTGAGAAAGACGACTTTGTACATGGAGTTGCGTACCTGTATCGGGCATCAGGGTTTGCCGGGAGGGAGGGCCGCCATGATAGCACAAGCCGCGCAGTTCATGCTTCCTTGCGTCAATAGTACTTCGTGGCGCCTGTCTTTGCTATAATGCCCGGCTTTTCCCAGCCGGGCGGCGAATACCCTCAATGAAACCTTCGATTAATCCCTCGACGACAGACCAGGACAGGATGGGCCAACAGGGCAAAAAACACCGTGGCGACAAGCCCGTTAAAAAACTGTTCATCAAGACCCACGGCTGCCAGATGAACGACTACGACTCGGCGCGTATCCGCGACCTTCTGGGCGAAAGCCACCAGCTGGTGACCACCGACGACCCCGCGGACGCCGATGTACTACTGCTCAACACCTGCTCGATTCGCGAAAAAGCCCAGGAAAAAGTGTTCCATCAACTGGGGCGCTGGAAGCCGCTGAAACAGAAAAACCCGAACCTGGTCATCGGCGTCGGCGGCTGTGTCGCCAGCCAGGAGGGTGCCGCCATCAGCGAGCGCGCACCCTTCGTGGATATCATTTTCGGCCCGCAAACCCTGCATCGCCTGCCGGAGATGATCGACGCCAGCGGTAACGGAACCGCGGTGGTCGATGTCAGCTTTCCCGAAATCGAAAAATTTGATCACCTGCCACAACCCGTTGCTGAGTCCTGTAGCGCCCACGTGTCCGCCATGGAGGGCTGTAGCAAATACTGCACCTTCTGCGTCGTACCCTACACCCGCGGCGAAGAAGTGAGCCGCCCCTTTGACGATGTGATCGCGGAAGTCGCCCAGTTGGCCGACCAGGGTGTGCGGGAAATCAACCTGCTGGGGCAAAACGTCAACGCCTACCGGGGCCGGAATCATCTCGGGGACATCGTCGACTTCGCCGAGCTGCTCGCTTACGTGGCGGCGGTGCCCGGGATCGACAGGCTGCGCTACACCACCTCCCACCCGCTGGAATTCAGCGATGCCCTGGTCGACGTCTACGGGGAGATACCGGAACTGGTCAATCACCTGCACCTGCCCGTGCAGAGCGGCTCCGATCGCATTCTCGCGCTGATGAAACGGGGCCATACCGCCCTGGAGTACAAGTCGAAAATTCGCCGCTTGCGAAAAATTCGACCGGGCATCAGTCTGTCATCGGATTTTATTGTCGGTTTTCCCGGCGAGAACGAACAGGACTTCGCCGCCACCATGCAGCTCATCGAGGACATCGGCTTCGACATGTCTTTCAGCTTCATCTACAGCGCACGCCCGGGAACGCCGGCGGCGGAGTTGCCCGACGACACCCCCATGGAGGTAAAAAAACAGCGACTGGCGCTGCTGCAACAGCGTATCAGCCAGCAGGCCCGGACAATCAGCCGGCAAATGGTCGGCAACACGGAAACTATCCTGGTCAGCGGCCCATCGAAAAAAGACCCGGGCCAGCTCCAGGGCCGCACCGAAAACAACCGGGTGGTGAATTTTAGCTGCGCCGACCACGGCCTGATCGGCGACTTCGCCCGGGTCCTTGTCCACGAGGCGTTGCCCAACTCCCTGCGGGGCGAACTGGCGCCGGCGCGAAGCTATTGAACACGCCAGCCCCCGCCCTGCAATCCCTTACCCTGGAGCCCGACGACGCCCGTTGCCTGGCCGAGCTGTGCGGCCAGCACGACGAGCACCTGCGCCAGATTGAAGCCCGCCTGAAAGTGAAAATCCAGAACCGCGGCAACCGCTTTCGAGTGGAAGGTGAGGCCGGCCGAACAAGCACCGCAGCAACCTTGTTAAAACATTTGTACCGGGAACTGCGCCAGGGCGAAGCCCTGAGTCCCGAGACCCTGCATCTCAATCTACAGGAATCCAGCCTGGCCGCCCTACGGGAGGGGCTGCACCTCGATGCCCAGGTGAAAACCCGCCGTGTGGTGGTGAAACCCCGGGGTGACAACCAGGCCCACTATATCAAGGCCATCGCCGAGTACGACATCAACTTCGCCATCGGCCCCGCCGGCACCGGCAAGACCTGGCTCGCCGTCGCATGCGCGATCCAGGCGCTGGAAGCCGAGCAGGTACACCGCATTATCCTGGTGCGCCCGGCGGTGGAAGCCGGGGAGAAACTGGGATTCCTGCCCGGCGACCTGGCGCAGAAAGTCGACCCCTACCTCCGTCCCCTCTACGATGCCCTCTATGAAATGCTCGGCTTCGACCGGGTGGGTAAACTGATCGAACGAAATATCATTGAAATTGCGCCCCTCGCCTATATGCGCGGACGCACCCTGAACAACGCTTTTATTATTCTCGATGAGAGCCAGAACACCACCCGGGAACAGATGAAGATGTTCCTCACCCGCATCGGCTTCGGCTCCACCGCGGTTATTACCGGGGACATTACCCAGATCGACCTGCCCAGCGGCACCCTGCCCGGCCTGCGCCACGCCATGCACGTACTGGACCAGGTCCCCGGCATCAGCTTTACCCATTTCGAGTCCCGGGACGTCGTGCGTCATACACTGGTGCAGCGCATTGTCGAGGCCTATCAACGGGCCGAGCCCGCAGGGGACGGCGACAGGTGAAGCCGATCGAGGTATATGTCCAGAACGACGATAAGCTGTGCTGCCCGGACGAGGATAAACTGGTGAGCTGGGTGAATGCGGCGCTGCTTGTCGCCGACTTCCGACAGGCCGCAGAATTGACCCTGCGGATCGTCAGCGAAGAGGAGATGACGGCGCTCAACCAACGCTATCGCGACCAGCCGGGCTCGACCAATGTGCTGTCCTTCCCCGCCGGACTTCCCGCCCAGTTGCAACACCCCCTGCTCGGCGATGTGGTGATCTGCAGCCCCGTGGTGGAATCCGAAGCCCGAGAGCAAGGCAAGACAGCCGATGCCCACTGGGCGCATATGGTAGTTCACGGCAGCTTGCACTTGCTGGGCTTCGACCACATCGAAGAGCCTGACGCCACGGCAATGGAGCAACTCGAGACCACAGCCCTGGATACCCTGCAATTTGCACCCCCATACCAGCAACAGGGACAGCCCACAGAGACCAGCAAGCATGAGTGAAGATAAATCCAGCGAAGAGGCCACGGATCGCAGCTGGCTGGACAAGTTGGGCCAGTTATTCTCCTCCGAACCCCGCACCCGGGGGGACCTCGTCGAATTACTCGAGGCCGCCCACGGCAACGACCTGGTGGATGACGACTCCCGGCGCATCTTTGAAGGCGCACTCCGGGTAGCGGATATGCAGGTGCGCGAAATCATGGTACCCAGGTCCCGCATGGTGTGCCTGCAGGCGGAGGATTCCCTGGAGGAAAACCTCTCCACCGTCATTCGCACCGCCCACTCGCGGTTTCCGGTGGTCGGCGATTCCAGCGACCATATCATCGGCATCCTCCTCGCCAAGGACCTGCTGCCGCTGTTATTGCAGGGAAACGACCGGGACATCGATATCCACAGCTTGCTACGCCCCACCCAGGTGGTACCGGAGAGCAAGCGCCTCAACGTATTGCTGCGCGAATTTCGTGAGAACCGCAATCACATGGTTATCGTCATCGATGAATACGGCGCGGCCGCCGGGCTGGCGACTATCGAGGACGTGCTGGAGGAAATCGTCGGCGAAATCGAAGACGAGTACGACAAGGACGACCGCTATTACCGCCGCATCGGCGAGGGCGAGTTCTTCGTCAAGGCCCTGATGCCGATCGAGGAATTCAACGAGGAGTTCGAGACCCGGTTCAGCGACGATGAATACGACACCATAGGCGGCCTGGTAACCCACTCTTTCGGTCACCTGCCGGGTAACGGCGAGGAAGTTATCCTCGGTGGTATCGAGTTTCGCGTCACCAAGGCCGACAAGCGCAGGGTCCACTGGCTGCGAATGAGGATGAATGCCGACAAGTCCTGACCCCCGCTATTTTCTCGCCTTCCAGGCGCGTACCCGGGGCTGGCCGGGCAATCTGCTGACCCTGGTCTGCGGTGCGCTGGTCACCCTGTCCCTCGCCCCCTTCGGGGTGTGGCCGCTGGGAATCGTCGCCGCATGTCTGTTACGTGCGCTACTGGAAGACCAAGCCCGGTCTGTGGTGCTCTGGCGTAGCTGGCTGTTTGGTATCGGCCTGTTCAGCAGCGGCACCTCCTGGATCTATGTCAGCATCCAGGAGCACGGCCATGCCTCGGTCATGCTGGCCAGCTTCCTGGTGGTGTTGTTTTGCCTCGGCCTGGCCCTGCTGTTCAACCTTACCGCCGGCATTTTCTACAGCCTGGTCAACACCCGCACACCCCGGGCGAATTGGCTGCTATTCCCCGCCTATATCGTGCTCGGGGAGTGGTTCAAGACCTGGTTGATCACCGGCTTCCCGTGGATTTTTATCGGCTACGCACATCTCGAAACGCCCCTCGCGGGCTGGGCGCCCATCGGCGGGGTATTGGCGATAAGTTTTATCGCCGCCCTTACCGGCAGCGTCCTGTTCGAGTGGCTGTCAGGGCGGGGCCGACGCCTTCCCCTGATGACTGCACTGGTGGCCGCGTTGTGGGTGGGGGGCTGGCTGGCGCAACGCATCGACTGGGTAGAGCCCGCCGGCGAGCCGGTCCAGGTGGCGATGATCCAGCCCGATATCCCCCAGTCGATAAAATGGCAACCGGGGGCCTTCAATCGAATCATCCAGACTTACCTCGACATGAGCGCCGATCTCTGGGGCACCGAATTGCTGATCTGGCCCGAGGCGGCGATACCCCGCCTCCACGAGAGCGCGACCCCGCTGCTCGAACAACTGGATAAAAAGGCCGGCCAGAGCGGCTCGACACTGATCACCGGCATCCCCTATCGAGACCCCGGCGCAGACGGGCACTCGAAGCTCTACAACAGTGTGCTCGCTCTCGGTGCGGGCAGCGGCGTGTACTTCAAGCAGCACCTGGTGCCCTTTGGCGAGTACGTGCCACTGGAAAACCTGCTGCGCGGCCTGATCGGCTTTTTCGATTTGCCGATGTCCAGCTTTTCCTGGGGACCGGCCGACCAGGTACCGCTGATGGCCGGCGAGTGGTCACTGGCGCCCTTTGTCTGTTACGAGGTGGTCTACCCCGCCATGGTCGCCAACGATGCGCAAAGAGCGGATTTTATCCTCAACATCAGCAACGACAGCTGGTTCGGCCGCTCCATCGGCCCCCCGCAGCATTTTGAAATAGCGCGGATGCGCGCGCTGGAAAATGGCCGCTATCTAATCCGCGGCACCAATAACGGTATCTCGGGTATCGTCGACCACCGCGGCCGCATCCTGGTGACCGCCCCTCAATTCACCCGTACCACGATTCGCGGCGAGGCCGTTCCCATGCGCGGCCATACACTCTACGGTCGCACCGGTAATACCCCACTGATCGTCGGTCTTTGCCTGCTGTTCCTGTGCAGCCTGCTGTGGTGCCGCAGGAAGCGTTGATCTCTTTGGATCTTGCCCGCCGGTAAGGTATCCTACGCGCTTTGTTTGAGGATTCCCCGCCCCATGCAGCAAGCGGTCATGCAAGAACGTTACCAGCCCGAGGACATCGAGCGACGGGTCCAGCAATACTGGGATGCGCAGCGGTGTTTTGCCGTGGATGTCGATGACAAGCGGGAAAAGTACTATTGCCTCGCCATGTTTCCCTACCCCAGCGGCAAGCTGCATATGGGCCATGTGCGCAATTACACGATTGCCGATGTGATAGCCCGTCACCAGCGCATGCTGGGCAAGAACGTCCTGCAGCCCATGGGCTGGGACGCTTTCGGCCTGCCGGCGGAAAACGCCGCCGTGCAGAACAAGGTCGCCCCCGCCCGCTGGACCTACGAAAATATCGCCTATATGAAGGCCCAGTTACAACGGCTGGGCTTTGCCTACGACTGGGACCGGGAGCTGGCCACCTGCCAACCGGACTACTACCGCTGGGAGCAGTGGTTTTTTACCCTGTTGCATGCAAAAGGCCTGGTCTATAAAAAGATGGCCACGGTGAACTGGGATCCGGTAGACCAGACGGTGCTCGCCAACGAGCAGGTCATCGACGGCCGCGGCTGGCGCTCCGGAGCCGTGGTGGAACGGCGGCAGATTCCCCAGTGGTTTATCAAAATCACCGACTACGCCGAGCAACTGCTCGACGACCTGGAGCAGTTGCGAGACTGGCCGGAGCAAGTGGTTACCATGCAACGCAACTGGATTGGCCGCTCGGAAGGCGTCGTCATGTACTTCCAGCTGGCCAATACCATCGTCAACAGCATCTCGGGTTTCGATGTCTATACCACCCGCCCCGATACCCTGATGGGCGTCAGCTATGTCTGCCTGGCCGCGGAGCACCCCCTGAGCGCGGCACTGGCGGAGGACAACCCCGACATCGAAGCCTTCATCGCTCGCTGCAAGACACAAACCGCCGCGGAAGCGAATATCGCGACCATGGAAAAAGAAGGCCTCGATACCGGGCTCACTGTCTGCAACCCCGTCACCGGCGAGGAAATCCCGCTGTGGATCGCCAACTACGTCCTCATGGACTATGGCTCGGGCGCCGTCATGGCGGTACCCGCCCACGACCAACGGGACTGGGAGTTCGCCAAAAAATATACACTGCCGATTGTCCAGGTTATCGCCCCCGCCGGGGAGCAGGACAACTGCGACATCGCTTCCGCCGCCTTCACCGACAAGGGTGTGCTGGTCAATTCCGGTGATTTCGACGGCCTCAGTTCGAGCGAGGCCTTCGATGCGATCGCGGCGCGACTGGTAGCGACCGAAAAGGGCTATAAATCCATCAATTACCGGCTGCGTGACTGGGGCGTAAGCCGGCAGCGCTATTGGGGCACACCGATCCCCATGTTCAACCTCCCCACCGGCGGAGAAATCCCGGTGCCGGCGGACAAATTACCGGTACTGTTACCGGAAGATGTCGAAATGGACGGCGTTATCTCGCCCATCAAGCGCGATCCCGACTGGCGCAAGGCTGAGCTCAGCGGCCAGGCCGTCGAGAGGGAAACCGATACCTTCGACACCTTTATGGAGTCCTCCTGGTACTACGCCCGGTTTACCTGCCCCGATTACGACCGCGGCATGCTCGACCCGGCACAGGCCAACTACTGGCTACCAGTGGATCAATATGTCGGCGGCATCGAACACGCCATATTACATCTGTTATACGCCAGGTTTTTCCACAAGCTGATGCGGGACGAGGGCCTGGTCGACAGCGACGAGCCGTTCAAACGGCTGTTGTGCCAGGGCATGGTACTCAAGGACGGGGTAAAAATGTCCAAATCGAAGGGCAATACCGTCGACCCGCAGCCACTGATCGACCGTTACGGGGCGGATACGGTACGACTGTTTACCATGTTTGCCGCCCCGCCGGAGCAGTCGCTGGAGTGGTCCGACTCCGGTGTCGAGGGCGCCCATCGCTTTTTGCGCCGCCTGTGGAAGTTAGTGCACAAACACCTCGAAGACGACCCGGAAGAGGTCAATGCCGATGCCCTGAACGAACAGCAACGCGAGCTGCACCGCAAGACCCACCTGACCATTGCCAAGGTGAGCGACGACTATGGCCGGCGCCAGACATTCAACACGGCTATAGCCGCCGTTATGGAACTGTGCAACGACATCGGCAAACTGGGCGGAACCGATACCCAGGACCAGGCGGTGCGGGGTGAGGCACTGCAAGCGGCGGTCCTGCTACTGGCGCCCATTGCGCCGCACATCTGCCAGCAACTCTGGCAGGAACTCGGCCACAGCGGTGCGATAATCGATGAGCCCTGGCCGACCCACGACGAAGATGCGCTGGCACGCAGCAGCGTCGATATCGTGGTGCAGGTCAACGGCAAGGTTCGCGCGCGCCTGCAGGTAAACGCGGATATCGATGATGAGGAGCTGGAAAAACTGGCCCTCGAGGATGCCAATGTCCGGCGGTTTATCGAGGACAAAACGGTGCGCAAAATCATCATCGTAGCCAATAAACTGGTAAACGTGGTGGCAAACTAAATGATGCAGGTCTCGCGCGGACTACTGCTTTGCTGCAGTATACTGCTCGTCGCCTGCGGCTGGCAGCTGAAAGGCACGCAAGGTAATTACCAGAAACTCGGCGCGGTGTATATTGCCGGTGAAGGGTTCAACGAAAGTGTGGTGATCAAGAGCGTGCGCGCGGATTTGAACAACAGCGGCGTCGAAATCACCAGAAATCGCAGCGAGGCCGACGTGGTACTCTGGATCAGCGGAGAAGAGTCCACACTGCGTACCGCCAGTTACGATGTCCTGGTCAGGGCGGCTGAAAACACCATGATCATGGAAGTGAGTTACGAGCTTCGCAACGGTGAGGGCGAATTGATCAGCGGCCCCGCCACTGTCTATGCCGAGCGTCTCTACGAGTTCGACGTGCAGGGTGTGGTCTCCTCCGCCGCACAGTTGAGTATCATCGTGCGCGAGCTACAGGAGCGGCTCGCCGAGCAGATCGTCGGCAGGCTGGCCTCGGTCGACCCGGACGCCCCGCCGCTACCCGAGCCGGCCCACGACGACAGCCACCTCACACCATGAAAATCCACGGCAAACAGCTGGCACAGCAATTAAAGGCGAAGCTGCACCCGGTGTACTGGGTGGCGGGGGACGAAACCTTGCTCACCCAGGAGGCGGCAGACAGTATCCGCGCAGTATGTCGGGCCGGGGGATTCAGCGAGCGGGAAATCTGGCACGTGGATACCTCGATCGACTGGGACGAGTTGCTCCTGTCCGCCAACAGCCTGTCCCTGTTTGCCGATCGCAAGTTGATCGAACTGCGATTCAACACAGCCAAACCCGGCGACAAGGCGATGAAAGCCCTGGCCTTGTACCTCGAAAACCCCAACCCGGATTGCGTCCTGCTGATCTGCGGCCCAAAGCTGGACAACGCCGCCACCCGCACCAAGGGCTTCAAGCGACTCGAGCCGCATATGCTGTGGGTGCAGGTCTGGCCGGTGGACGCCTCGAAGCTCGCCGACTGGATTGCCGGCCGCCTGGGGGACAAGGGCCTTCGTGCCGACCGTGAGGCGCTGCAGATGTTAGCCGAGCGGGTGGAGGGCAATCTGTTGGCGGCGCAACAGGAGATCGACAAACTCGCCCTGTTGTCGGAGGGCGAAGTGATCGATGCCGCGTGTGTTGTACGCTCCGTGGCTGACAGCGCCCGCTACAATGTTTTCGGCCTCACAGAACAAATACTCAAGGGCGATGCCAGGGCGGTCCACCGCATGTTGCTCGGCTTGAGGGCAGAGGGAACCGAAGCGACCGTGGTCCTGTGGGCGATCACCCGGGAGTTGCGGCGACTGCTGACGCTGCGCCAGGCCATCGACAAGGGCCAGCGAGTGGACGCCGCGATGGACAAGCTGAGAATCTGGAAAAACCAGCAGGGCATGTTCCGCCAGGCCAGCGAGCGCCTGGTGCAAAAACAGCTCTACCGCGCCCTGATCATGGCCAGGGGGATCGACCTTGCGATAAAGGGCCAGGCGAGCGCCAAACCCTGGGACGGCCTCACCAGCCTGTCGCTGCTGCTTGCGGGGCGCGCCCTTTTCAGCCGGTAGATTGGCGCTCTAGCCGACCACTCCACGCGAGATCCCGGCAAGTTGGCATTTTATGATTGACATAATATCCAGGGAGCCATTGGGCACTATAATATACCTTGAAGATTGAAAAGAACCGCAGCGGATATCATCAGGAAGAGTCGAGGCATCCTGGCATGCAGATGATGTATTTTTTCAAAAAAGCCAGCGCCATTCTCGCGACCGCCACATTGGCGCTTCTGGCAAATCCAGGCCAGGCGTGTGAAATCCGTGTCGTGGAATGCATTTATACAGACGGACGATTTACGCCCTTTGAAGCCGAGTTCTCAACTGAGACCAGTGCCGCCGGCGTAGCCCTCAACGTGAAGATTTCCCAGACCCTGGAAACCGGTTGGTCAGGAAACAACTGGAAATTCAGGACAAAACTAAGCGGTTTCGTCTACGGCCTGTATGGTTCCATCACCGATTCCAGCGAATTCACCATTCTTGCGGACAATAGCTTTAGAACGACAAGCTTTTCGCGCAGCGCAAGAGTCTACGGCATCTTCCCGGTTTCACCCACATCGTTCAAACAAAAATTCGAGTGGGACAACTGGGAGAGCGGATCTGTGAGCTCCAAATACCGGGGCGAATGGTATCACTACCCCATCGAAGGAAGTATTCTCGATCAAGCCCTTTTACCACTGCAGTTGCGCATGGATTTACTGACGGATGGGCCGAACCTGGGCACCCGGACCTACAGGGCGAGCAGCAAGAAACACGTCGATGACGATTTCACGTTCCGCTTTGTCAAGGAATCGGAAGTGCAGACACCGCTGGGCTCGGTACCTACCGTTATCTATGAACTATTGAAAGGGCAACACAAGGCCAGGATGAATACGGTAGAGGCCGGGTATGACCTGGACAAACTGGAGGGGCTGGTTGACAGCTTGATCACCCTGAGAAAATCAGCATCCGGCAAGGAGCGAGATGATCAAATACTGGCCGCGCGCGAGCAGCTGAACGCCCTGCTAAACGTCGATGCAAGTACAATCGTGTCAATATCTGAAGACGAGGCCAAATCAGGGAAACCAGCCAGGGGCAAGGGTGACGATTTATCGCTGGTGGATAAGGCGTCTGAGATCGAGGAAGGCAACGCCCGCGTCTTCCTCTGGTTTTCAAAAAAGCACGCCTACCTGCCGGTAAAATTGCTCGCGGTAATCGATGGTAACTCCTGGTCCAGGGCGGTGATTTCCAGTATAGAGTTAAACGATAAAAAGCTGCCCTTTTTGTAAGCCGTCCATGCGGCAAGATTGGATTCTACGTCCACTACCAAAACTCGGCTTGGTGGTGGACGGGACGAGTCAGCCATTGGTCTTTCGCTCGCGCCCAAAGCACCACGCGCCGTTGCAGTCTTTTTTGATCGAAAATTTCCCCTCATGTAGCAGGCGATGATGTGTACCGCAGAGCAATATTGTATTAGCCAGGCTAGTCTCGCCTCCATCTGCCCAGTGCACCACGTGGTGTGCGTCTAACCATTTCTCGTGGGTGCACCCGGGGAAGCGACAACTCTTATCTCTTGCCAGCAAGGCTCGCCTTAATGCCGGTTGTACCACGCGGCGCTTTCTGCCGACATTGAGTGGTTCACCGTGCTCATTTTCCTGCACCACTACCAGCGCGCTGTC